>JALZUU010000213.1 GCA_023300665.1 Saprospiraceae bacterium
AAGACGAGTCATACTGGGCGGTATTTGAAGATGGAGTTGTAGTGATGGGTATTTGTATTAATTAATGCTAATCAAAAAAATCAAATAGAGTATCAAAACTTGAACACTCAAGATTTACACATATAATAACTTCTGAATGTAAATCTTGAGTGCTTTCAACTCTTAAACCAAATCTTCATCAGTATCATCTTCACCAGTATCATATGCTAATTCTTTTTCCTTACTTACTTTTTTTCCTCTAAAAAATAAGAACAGATTCAGAAAAAGCATGATGCCTAGATAAATGGAGAAGCCTCCAATTTTCAGACTTAAGGTTTCAAGTAGTCCTTGATTGGTCATAATCCGACTTGTTTGCATACAGAGCAATGCTGCTCCGATATTCATCAAGTAGAATCCAATTTCAAAAAGTCGATTGGTTGGGTAAGCAATTTCGGCTCGACCATGAAAAATATCCAGCATAAAGACTTTACTATTTTGAAATAAAATTCTTGCAACAAAACAAGTCATTGCAATTGTAATAATCAAGTAGACTAAGTAGGCTTTTACCATCATTGAGTTTTCCATCATTATAATTTTATATGTTTCAAATATTTGAGCAAATGCTCACTGAAAATTTATTTTTGATTTAATTATTTAAGCAACTATCAAGCGTTAATTTGTTGCGCACTATTCATTCTACTTTCTATTTCCATAAAAACAAGAACATTGAATAAATGCATCGTCCCTAACAATAAATAAACTATTCCTAATTTTGTTGTTAAAAAATTAAGGCATTGAGTACCCGAGGCAATATCATTTTTTTGAGAAAAAAAGGCCAGAATAAATCCAAGGTTGATTAAGTAAAAACCGAGCAACAAAATCTTGTTCAAAGGCTTAATGACTTTCGGCATGGATTCAAATATTCTTTCTAAAAAAACTTCTCCATTAACATATAAAGCTCGTCCTACAAAAATAGTTGTGTTTGCCGCAATCAATACATACAATATAAATGTCAAGGTATCTAAATCCATCTGCTTTTATTTATCATTAAGATGCTGAATGAATGCGCTTTACTATATTTATAATCGCAAGATAAGTTATTTTTTCAAAACTTTCAATAAAAATTGAAAGTTTTGAAAAAATAAAAAAGGATGCGCCAATAATTATTGACACATCCCTAAATTATTTATCTTTATTAGATAGCTCATCCGCTTTCGCGGTTCGTTCATTTAATGCATTGTCATACCACCGCCGCCCGTCCGCTACGCGGTTCCTTCATTAAATATTCAGCTATCCTACGGAATCATTCAATTATAAATCAAATTTAATTCCCTGCGCCAATGGCAATTTTGTGCTATAATTAATCGTGTTGGTTTGACGACGCATATATGCTTTCCAAGCATCCGAACCACTTTCGCGACCACCACCTGTTTCTTTTTCACCACCAAAAGCACCACCGATCTCAGCACCACTGGTACCAATATTAACGTTGGCAATTCCACAATCAGAACCTCCAGAAGAAAGGAATAATTCTGCTTCACGCACGCTATCTGTCATGATTGCAGAAGACAATCCTTGTGGAACGTTATTTTGCATAGCAATCGCTTCGTCTAAGGTTTTGTATTTGATCAAATATAAAATTGGCGCAAAGGTTTCGTGTTGCACTACTTCGTAATTGTTCTTTGCTTCGGCAATACAAGGCTTGACATAACAACCACTACCATAACCACGACCTTTTAACACACCACCAGGTACCAACATTTTTCCACCTTCTTTTTTCAATCTTTCGATAGAATTCAGATAATTATCTACGGCGTCTTTATCGATCAGTGGTCCAACGTGATTTTTAGCATTTAAAGGATCTCCAATTTTTAGTTGCTTATACGCTTTGGTTAAAGCCTTTTTTACATTATTATAAACACTTTCATGAACAATCAATCGACGAGTAGTCGTACAACGTTGTCCACAAGTACCAACTGCACCAAATAGTGCTCCGGTCAATACTAAATCCATGTTTGCTTTTGGTGAAACGATGATCGCATTATTACCACCAAGTTCTAGCAAGGTTTTACCAAGTCGTGCACCAACGGTCGCCGCAACGATCTTACCCATTCGCGTACTTCCAGTCGCACTTATTAACGCTACGTCTTTGTCCGTCGTCATATATTCTCCTACCTGATAGTCACCGTTGATCAAACAACTAACACCTTCAGGAACTTTGTTTTCCTTCAATACTTTGTGTAAAATATTCTGACAAGCCACCGCACATAAAGGTGTTTTTTCAGAAGGTTTCCAAACACAAACATCCCCACAAACCATGGCGATCATAGAGTTCCATGCCCAAACGGCTACTGGAAAATTGAAAGCAGAAATAATTCCAACAACACCTAGCGGGTGCCACTGCTCATACATACGATGTGATGGACGCTCCGAGTGCATGGTGAGTCCATACAATTGACGAGATAAACCTACCGCAAAGTCACAGATATCAATCATCTCTTGTACTTCACCAAGTCCTTCTTGCAAGCTCTTACCCATCTCATAGGAAACCAGTTGTCCAAGTTCCATCTTTTGTTCGCGTAGCGCATTACCATATTGTCGTACAACTTCTCCTCGTTGAGGAGCAGGAATGGTTCGCCAAGTAGCAAAAGCTTTTTGTGAAGTTCGAAGTACTTTATTGTATTCACTTTTAGAAGTAATACTTACACTACCTATAAATTTTCCATCAACTGGAGAATAAGATTCGATATATTTTTTAGAACCTGCTGAAGATTTTAGTCCAGTGCTGGTTCCATTATTTTTTTGTTTAAGTCCTAGTTTTTTTAAAAAAGATTTTTTCATGAAAATTGGTTTTATTTGAATAAGAGGTGCAAAGGTATTAAAAACTTCTTACGTTTATTTTATAGATTTTGTTCCTGAGGAATAATTACTAAAATACAAAAGGCACTCGCTATTAAATAGCAAGTGCCTTTTTTCTATAATTGAAGTTATTTCCTTTCTATAAAGAAATTTTATCCATTCTTACGGAAACGACCTAAAAAGTCTTCCATTGCTTTACCAGCAGCTTCACGTCCACCCAATCCGAAGGAAAGTGCAAATGCAACTGCGATTGAACCTAATGTCAATCCAAAAGCAAGGTTTACGATATCATCAGCAATACCCATTGTAGATAATGCGATTGCTCCAAAGATTCCTAAGATTGCAAATCTAGCTACAGAAGCCAACCATTCGTTGTCTTTGTTAGATGCCATCACAGTGTGTACTTTATTAGCAATAAATGCACCGATTGCCATTACGAATAGACCGAATAAGATACGACCTGTTACTTCGAATACATCTTCAAGGATGTTAGAAATAGAAGCCATTTCTAATTTGTCAGCTGCAGAAAGAATACCTGCAAACATGATGAAGAAGAAAGCGATGTTACCAACAAACTTAGAAGCAGGAGTAGCACCGATCATGCTATTGAAGCCCATCTTATTAGAAAGATCATCGATCCCTAAGTTACGTAGTAATTCAGTTAAGAAACCTACTACAAATTTTCCAACTACATAGAATACACCTAAGATGATACCTGCAGCAATAATTTTAGGAATTGCTGCCATCATGCTGTTTAGCATGTTTGTAGCAGGACCACTAATTGCTTTCATGTTTAATTGATCCAAAGAGATGATCAGGATTGGAACAAAAACAAATACAAATACTAATTGCTTAACTAGTTTTGTTAAAGCTACAGGGTCTTTCCAGCCCATTTTTTCAGATAAAGTTTCGATTCGTCCAGCAACAAATCCAGTTGCTTCAGAAGCGATAGTTGCAATAATATAACCAGCAAAACCGATGATACCAGCAGCAATAATATTTGGAATATAACCAAAGAATTTACCAAGCATTCCTTTAAGTGGCTCCAAAACATTGTTTACACCTAACATGTCTAAAACTAATAGTAATACAAATAATACTACTAAATAGTATACTAGTTTTCCAATTAATTGGTCAATTCGAAAACTAACGTTCATTTTTTTTCCGAGTCGTTCGTCAATGCTTGTATTTTTTAGTATTTTAACAGTTAATCTTTTAAAGATTCCTGCAACTAAAAATCCAATCAGTAAAATAATTAATGCGCCAAATACACCTGGTAAGGAGCCTCCAACGCTAGATTGTAGGGTATCAAATAATCCTTTGAAATAATCCATAGTAAAGTAAGTTTATTTGTTTAATGGTTAAAAAAAATTTAATATAATATCAGTCTCTTCCTATGTAAGGAAGTGAAATCGATAAAATCAACAAAGTATCAGTAGGTTTAGGAGGGGTTCTCCTTAGAATTAAAGAGTTTATCTCATTCTGTTTTTCCTTTAGATGCAGAATGTTGCAATAAGTAACGTTTTTTTAACTTTTTTTTAAAACTTAATGATATTTTTTAACTTATTCTTAAAACTTAATGATACATCTTTAGTTTTAAGCATATGGAAAGTAATGATTCTAGCCCAATTCTGCTGTTTGATGATGTTTGTAACCTTTGTAATGATTTTGTAAAACAAATCATTACTAGGGATCAAAAAGGTCTTGTTCGCTATGCTTCCCTACAATCTAAAGCTGGTCAAGAACTACTGTCCAAGATGGGTTTGGTTGACTTTTCGATGGATACCGTCGTTTTAATTGAGGGAAAGAAAATGTATACTAAATCAGATGTGGCTTTGCGTATTTTCCGTTATTTGGGTGGTAAGTGGTCATATTTGTATTACCTTTCTATTATTCCAAAATTTATAAGAGATAGTATTTATGATTTAATAGCGCGCAATCGCTATCGATGGTTTGGTAAAAGAGAAGCTTGTATGTTACCACGACCAGAATGGGAAGATCGATTTTTATAGATTATTCAAAAATAAAAAGGTGAATTAAAAAGGGCGAATTGTTGATTTAAAAAAACAGAAAAGAGTAGTCCTATTAATAAGAGCCAAAATTTCCTTTCCGAAAAGATTCTTGTCTTTTTTTCTAAGCCAAGATAAGTAAGGTAAGCTACAAAAACAGAATTTGTAAAGTAAAGCGTCAGCATGTTTGAATATTGGGGGTATAACTATTAATAGGCCTTAGCTTTTGTCTAAAACCAATTCATCTACAAGACGAGATTTATTGAAAAATAGTTGCATTCCCTAACGTTTAAATTCATTAATACTGGTAGAAATACTCAAATGATTGACACCACCGGCTAAATGATTGACTGCTCTCCCGTATTCTATTCTGAATTTACTTATTTTCATTCCTACGCCAAATGAAAATCCAGCTAAGCTACGAAACTCTGCTACCGTTAGCTCTTTTCTACGTCGATGATTGTATCCCGCTCTAAGTCGAAAATTTTCTTTCTTTCCAAATAAAAATTCTCCGCCAAAAGTAAGGTGTCGAAAAAAATTATCCACGTTAATTGAAAAGCTACTACGTTCAGTAGATTCAATATCTCCAAGTAATGGTCCGTCATCTATAATATTAGGATCATCAAAAAGAATATTCCATTGATCTAAATTCTGATAGTTAATCGTAAGTCTAAAAGGTAGGTATTTTAATTTCTGTGCAATACCTAAATTAATTTCAAAAGGTAAGTGTTCTCGATTATTTTCCCGAAAAGAACTAAGAGTCAATCCAGCGTTACGTACAACCAGTGCAGCAGAAAAATTACTACTAGTATCACGATAATAAGCACCAAAATCTAGCGCCAGTCCCGTTGAATTAAAAGATTCTAATTGAGAAGTGATAAATTTTAAATTAACACCTACGGCAAGGTTTTCATAGAGCTGACGAGAAGCACCTATATTGATGGCATATTCTGCCGCATCAAAAGTTCCTAAGTTTTGTTCAAATTCATCCGTTTGATCAAAGGTACCATAATCAATAAATTGAATCCCTCCTTGAAAGGTCATGCCTAACTTATCGACATGTTGAGCATAGGCTGCATAACCAGAACCAATATCCGCTGCGAAAAAATTATAATTAAAAGAAAGTTGCTTATCCATTTTTTGATTAAGCAAGGCAGGGTTGTGATAAGCCGAGGCAAGGTCGCTATCTCGTACCGCTAATAATTGTCCTCCCAGTGCCGTAATTCTAGCAGAGGGAGAAAGATTTAAAAATTCAAAAACACGTTGCCCTCCTAATCTTTGAGCATGGCTTGTTACCACCAATCCAAAGAAAAAAAGTATTAGTAAAAACTGCTTCATTCGTTCGTTTATTATATTTTTTTCGCACTCACTTCTCCATCTGTCCGTGTCCAACTGGTACGGCATACTCCTTTTTCACAATTCATTTTTTTGATGATATCACCGTTTTCGTCAAATAATTCCAACGGCCCATGCTCACTATGATTTCCACTATAATAACTTCCTTTAGCTTTCAAGTTACCGTTTGGATGATATTCTGTAAAGGGACCACTTTCGACATTTTCTTTAAATCCTACCACTTCTTTAAGTTGTCCATCTTCATAATAGCTTTTTGCTTCTCCAGCTAAAACACCATTTTGATATTCTGCCGCAAATTTAAGCTGTTTATTGGGATAAAATAATTGGTAAGAACCTTCAAAGGTACCGTCTTTATACGTTTCAATAGATTCTAATACTCCCGCTGTTGTGTATATTTTTCGCTCACCGTCTAATGTATCCTGTAAATAATTTGCTTCTTCTAGTAATACTCCTGCTCCATCTCTAATCGTATAAGGTCCTTGTTTAAAGCCTGTTTCTTTATGAATTTGATAAGTAACCTGTTGTCCAAATTCATTTTGTTCTGTTACCGTTTTAAATTCATTTTTACATCCAACAAAAAGGATCAACAATATAAAGCAGGTTGTTCTAGTCATAATAATGTAACGTAAAATTAGATAATTGATTGCGAGATATTCGTCAAACACTTGACGCATTAACATAAAGTTTAACAAAAGTACGAGAATGAAAATAAAAAATCCCGAAGTCTGAATTAACAAACTCCGAGATTAGAAGATATTTTTACTAATTAGCCGTAATATTTACGATTAATCAATTTTAATTTGTCTTAAGCCATTTGTCCATTACTGGAACCAACTTTAGCGACAGGTGCTTCTATGATAGATCTTCCAATACTTTCGTAGTGGAATCCCTGTTCTTTCATGCTTTCTAAGCTGTATAGATTACGGCCATCAAAGATTGCTTTTGTAGAAACGTTCGCCTTAATTTTTGCAAAATCAGGTGTACGGAATACGCTCCACTCAGTAATAATTGCTAAAGCATCAGCGCCTTCTAAAGCATCATATTGGCTTTCTACTAAAGTGATACGATCACCAAACATTTGTCCGATATGCTCCATTGCTTCTGGATCAAAAGCTTGAATCTTCGCTCCAGCCTGTAGCAATTCTTCCATAATATAGAGTGCAGGTGCTTCTCGAATATCATCGGTATTTGGCTTAAAAGCCAATCCCCAGATTGCGATCGTCTTACCTGCTAAATCAGCACCGAAGAAACGCTTAATTTTCTTAGCTAAAACAGTTTTCTGAATTTGATTCACATCCATTACAGAATTTAGAATCTTAAAATTATATTCGTGCTGTCCAGCAGTACGGTGTAATGCTTGAACATCCTTTGGGAAACAGCTTCCACCATAACCAACACCTGGGAATAAGAAACGCTTACCAATTCGGTTATCGCTACCCATTCCTTTACGTACCATGTCCACGTCTGCTCCAGCCTTTTCGCAAAGGTTGGCAATCTCATTCATGAAAGAAATACGAGTTGCTAAGTAAGAGTTAGCCGCATATTTTGTCATCTCAGCAGAACGCTCGTCCATAAAGATGATTGGGTTACCCTGACGAACGAATGGTTCGTATAATTTCTTCATTGCTGCTTGTGCCTTATCTGAGCTAGTACCAATTACTACACGGTCTGGCTTCAAGAAATCATCAACAGCTACTCCTTCACGTAGGAATTCAGGATTAGATACTACGTCAAATAGATTTGTGTCTAAGTGCTTAGCTAAACGCTCGTGTACTAATTCAGAAGTTCCAACTGGAACAGTACTCTTATCTACGATTACTTTATAATCCGTGATAATACCTGAAAGGTCACTTGCTACTCCAAGAATATAAGAAAGATCAGCTGATCCATCTTCGCCTGGAGGCGTAGGTAAAGCTAAAAAGATAATCTCTGCATCTTTAACGGCTTCTGCCAAGTTAGTAGTAAAAGCAAGGCGCCCCTGCTTAGTGTTTCGTTCAAAAAGAAGTTCTAAACCTGGCTCGAAAATAGGAACTTCTCCGTTCCTCATTCGCTCTACCTTCTTTGCGTCGATATCAACGCAAATAACATTGTTTCCGGTTTCGGCGAAACAAGTACCCGTTACTAGTCCAACGTACCCGGTGCCAACGACTGCTATGTTCATCTTTAATAATTTATGATGGTGAATAAAATAAATCTACCTATGGTTTATAAAACCACTTACTTTTTTTCTCCTGAATGTTTTTGTTAATTTTCACCGATTTTACCTAAAAGAATAGAGCTCAATACTATCGGTCTCTGTGTAGGCTTTTGGAAAAGAATGCTTCTTAAAATCAGTTACTATTGGGACATTATAACTTTTGTCTTAAAATCAAACAATAGTTATAATACTATACAAAAATATAAAAAAAAAAGCTAATTCCCTAGATTATATGGGAATTAGCTTTTTAAGTTCAAATTACGTACCAAAATTAAATTTTATTAATATATGTTTTAATTTTAGTAAACTCTTGAACGATTATCAGTAATTTCTGCATTATTTTTAAGTCCTTCTACAATTTGTCCTCTTACTTGGTTACGCATTGCAGTATTGGTCTTCTTCTTAACAGCTATTAGGTTGGTAGCTGACCCTACAGTTGATTTTCGGGTAGGCTTAACAACATATACACCACCGTTACCAATAATTGGAGCAGAAGTTTGGTTTTCAGCCACAGCAAAAGCACTTGCAATTACTTTAGGTTCAGCACCTGCACCTGGAATAGCAGAAGCAGTAAAGCTAAGGTCAGTTGCAGTTTCTACCGTACCAGCGTAAGAGCTTGCAATAGCGCTAAGGTCTTTACCAGAAATCTGTTCGATCAACATCTGTCCTTTCTTATAATTTCTTACTTGTGTTTCAATATCTCCTCTTACGAAATCTACCGAAGGCATTCCTTCTGGTTGTACTGCTCGTAAACCTGCGATGACAAATTTTTCATCATAAAAATCAGCATCATTCTGATAAATGTATACTTGAGAAGATACTTCACCTACACTTCCAGTTTCAGAAGCCCACTTAATGATATCTCTTGAAGTTTGTCCACTGCCTAAGGTTCCTAGAATATAGCCACTACTTTTTACAGGAGGTGAAGTTTCGATGATAATAGAAGGATCAGCTTGCGCAGCAGTTACCATATCATTAACAGAACGATTATTACTCACAAATTCTAATGCTTTGTTATTGACTGCACTAATCGTTTCTTCACTAGGAACTATATTTTGTCTTAGTGTCGCAATTTTAACACCTTTTTCATTTGTTAAATATTTATAGTCGGTTACTTCTACTAAGTGTAATCCAAATTGCGTTGCTATTACATTAAGTTCATTCTTCTTAGCTTGATAAAAAATAAGGTCGTTGAATGGTCCTACCATGGCATTTGGTCCAGCAAATCCTAGATCACCACCTTTTACGTTAGAAGGTCCTTGACTATACTTTACAGCCAATGAGTCAAAACGGTGTGTTCCTGCTTCAATTAAGTTCTTTAAGCTATCTAGTAATTGGAAGCCACGGGCAAAACTTGCTTGATCAGCTCCTTGAATCAAAATATGTCGTGAACGAACAGAATCAGCTATTACTTTTCGATCTAATACTTTTACCGATACAAAAGCATTTCCATCTTTGTATGGTCCAACTACAGAACCAGGAGCAACATTGAAAAGGGTATCTGAATACAAACGATTTAGAACCCCTCTTTTTTGATAAACACCACTGATGGTTCCAAAATTATTTTCTACAAAAATAGAATCATTAGAAGCAGAAGCAAATTCAGGTAATAAGTCGCTCATCGTTTGACGAATAGCATTTTCGTCTTCAGCTGTTGGCTTTACTTCAAAAACAGCATAATCAATCTTACGTGTTTCTTCATCTTGACGATACAATGCACTATTTTCATTCATATAAGAACTATAATCTGCATCAGTTAATGCAATTTGGCTATTGTCTATATTGTCAAAAGGAACCTTAACATACTGAAAATCAACCTTTTGCTCATCATTGCTATACATCATCTCCGCCATCCAGCTTGGAGTATAAACTGCTTTAGAAACTAAAGTTTCTAATTTGGATTGTAAAGAAGTCTTGATAATTTCTTTTTCTTGGTATCCCCAACGAGTTTTAAATTCAGGATTGGTGATTTGACCTGTTTCGATCGCTGTTTTAATTTCAGTCAATTGCTGACGATCTATTTGTCCTGTAGAAGGATTCATATAACGTTGTAGAATGAGTGGACTTAGTTTTCGACTATCGCTACTAAACTGTAGGTCTAATAGTTCATCTCTTCCAACGCCAAATCCCATTGCTTTCGCTTCTTTTCTTACTAGCTTATCTTCTACGAAATAATTCCATAGGCTAGCACGACGACCAAATACATCTCCGCCAGCGTTGGCGTAAAGGATATTCTCAGCTCGATTGAATTCACCCCAATCCACTTTTTCGCCTTCAATGGTTCCAGCGATATTTTGGGAAGACCCGAATATACTTTTATCACCAGAAGACATATCCATGATGATAAAGGCAGCAAGTGCCAATCCGATGGTTAGGATAAGTAACCAACTGTTTTTTCTAATTTGTCCGATCAGAGCCATAACGTAATCTTTAAGTTTTATTTTGTTTTACTAAAAATCGATCCTTAATATCAGCATGTTAGACGGATAGTAAGAATTTTAATAACGTGATTATCAGTTTATTAGATTCACTTTAAAGCAATAATATCTAAAAAAAGAAACCCCTGCTGAAAAATTCATGCAAAGGTAATAGGTTTAAGGTGGAAAAACAATACTAAGAAAGCTAAAGCCCCCTTAGTATTATCCCCTTTTGTCGGTTTTTTGCCTGTAATTAGAACATTACGCCGATTCGGACGGTCAAACTGTTGATTTTGGCTTTAGAGTCCTCGGCTACAGGTTCTTGACCTGCTTCTTTTTGAAAGCCATCATCGTTAGAAATGTCCGTAAATCCACTTTGGAAGATCAATCCACCTATTAAAGATAGATTTTCACCAATTGAATACTCTACACCAGCGCCAATTCCAAGAGATAAATTCAAAAATGATACGTCTTTTTTGATATCAATATCTTCGGCAGAAAAATTATTAGTTCCATCAACTGACCCTCTTGCTTGAGTTCTAATACCCAATGTAAATGCTGGTTCGACATAATATCGTAAATAACCAAATTCTTGCGTTCGCATTTTCAAACCAATTGGCAATTCAATATATTGAATCCCATATTTAAGATTAACATCATCAGGAAAGCCTAAAGTTCGTAGTGGATCAGTTTCTTCGAGAGAATTTGTCCAAAAGTCGCCACCAATCTCGTGTCTTAGCGTGCCTCCTTGATTTAAAGCAAAACCAATTCCGAAGGTGAATAAGTAATTATCTTGAGCAGAAAGGTATTTTTCTCCAATCACACCGACTTTTAAACCAAGGTTACTCCCGTTGCCGTTGATGTTTCTCTCATTATTGGCCATCCATGTAAAATTAGGACTAAGTTGAAAACCAAATCGAAAGGCAGATTGAGCGGATAACTCTACGCCTGCAAAAATTAAGATACTGAATAAGAGTACAATTTTTTTCATTATTAGTAGTTTTGATTTTGAAGACATTTCATAGCGTCTTCTAAAATTATAAGTATTCACAAACGAACCCAATTTAAAAGATGTTGTCAAATCTTCGCTTTTTCCTCTTTCTGATCGTCTGCTTATGTGGATTTTGTTTATCGTCTTGTTTTGAAGACAAAAATAAGCATATTCCAGATGTTTCTAATATTAAAACAGATCTTAAATTCAGACATTTCGAAAATGATCTGTTTTCCATAGACACGACCAACACCCTCGCTGGTATGCATCAACTGGACTCCTTATATCCTGATTTTTTCCGCGATATCTATCTAAGTAAAATAATTCCAGCATTACAAAATCCTCAAATTTTTGATCTTTTTGTTAAAACTCCTCAAATTCGACAACTGCACGATACCACCAAAATTGTATTGGGAGGTTTTAGTACTTATAAAGAGGAATTAGATCAATCTTTTAGATTTTATAAATATTATTTTCCTGAAGCGGAAATTCCAGAGATCGTAACTTTTATTTCTGAATATTCTTTAGGGAATTTTGTGGCAGATGGAATGGTTGGAATTGGACTCGACTTTTCTTTGGGAAGTAATTACCCTCGGTATAATCCTAGTTTTTTTCCTGCCTATATCCGTCGATCTATGAACAAGGAACACCTCGTCTCTAAAACAATGGAAGCCGTAGCGGGCGATCTTGTTGGTGAAATTGAAGGAGATCGTTTATTAGACTATATGATTCACAATGGAAGAAAATATTATGTACTTGATTTGTTATTACC
>JALZUU010000214.1 GCA_023300665.1 Saprospiraceae bacterium
AAATTATATGAATGGCCAAAAAATTGGAGCCAAAGTCGCTGAACAAATATTGAAAAAAAATCTTGGATGACAATAAAAATTAAAATCAGATATTGGTAAATGAAAAACTGGAAAATTATTTTATTAATAACAATATTTTTATATTCATGTAATAACTCAAACGATAGCGAAGTTGTTAAAAATCAATTCAAGGAAGATACCACTAAGATTACGAACCTTATTAATGAAATTAATACTCCTTGTTTGGAATATTATCCTGGAAATACTTTCGATTCAAGAGATGAAAAATTACTTCCAAGAGGAGATTATAATGGGGACAAAATTCAAGATACTTTAATCGCTAAAATTGAACTACTAAACGATAATAAGGATACGACTTTTATTTTAGAAACGGGAGAAGATTTATTTACGTTGCAAAACTGGACTTACCAAACACCACATAACTTATTGATTCGAAGCATAAATAAAATTAAACCACTACGATTAAAAAATAAAACTTACCTCTCTGGACTAGCCTTTGTCTGCAACGTAGGAGAAGTAAACAATAAACCAGGTGATGAATTGGCGATGGTCTTCTTTACTCCTGATTTTTCAAATCTAAATACGATGTTTTTATTTAGTTATGTAAATGAAAAATGGACCGTATTGAGCGAATGGAATGTACGTGAAAATGACCTCAGTGGCGAAACCCATGTTCAGCCATTCGACAGCAACCAGGTTATGGTTAGAACCTTAGATTTTGAAGCCGAGATGCATGACACCATTATCTCCATTCAGTATCCATATTTAAAAACCCATTTTTTTGAAATTAAATAAAAAAATCCTCCCAAAATCCAAGATAAAAGCGAAGATTTCCCCCCAACTGATTTATCAAACCTATCACCAAATCGAGTGGAAGGTTTGGTAAACCTAAGAGTTGTCGAAAAGGACCAAAATTTTCAAGGCAAGCACAAAATCAAAGTCAAAGTCAAAAGCAAGTTCAATCAAACCCCTTAAAGCCCAAAAGCCTTTAAACCAAAATAAACCACTCCAGAGATAATCGCTGCAATTGGCAAGGTTAGCAACCATGACAATAAAATCTTTTTAACCACTTTAACATCCGCTTTTTTAGTCACCGTTCCAATACCAAAAATAGACCCAACAGAAACATGCGTAGTAGAAACTGGCATTCCATGAATACTAGCGGTGGTTACTAAAAGACCCGTTACTAAATTCGCGGTAAACCCTTGGCCACTATTCATCGGTGTAATTCTTTTACTGATCATTTCTCCTACCTTCTTCGCATTCAATAATCCTCCAATGGCCATCGCAGCAGCCACTGCTAACATACTGATTCTAATGTCTAAAGCATTTATTACCACCAAAAGTCCCACTATCTTGGGCGTATCATTTAGCCCTCTGGCAAAACTTACAATACCCGCACTAATAAAGTGAAAAAAGTCGAGCATTTTTTGAGCATTCAACCCAATAAATTCTCCTTTATACTTTTGAAGGTGGCTATTGTCATTAGAAGAAACAGGGACATTTTGAGCAGTCATTAAATTTATTTCCACCGCAGTTTTTGGCTCAGGTTGTTGAATAGAAACATAAGAATCCTTTTCAATGCCAACCGTGACCCTAATCTTTCTAAATATTAGATATAAAATCAAACTTACCACTGCAGCCATTAATGGACTTACAATCAATGGCATCAGAAAAACATTTCCAAGTTTGGTGAAATTAAAAGCTGATCCTACTGCTACCACTCCGCAACCAAATAATGCTCCAACTAAACTATGTGTAGTGGAAATTGGCATCCCTATTTTGGTGGCTAAAAAAACCGTGATCGCAGCACCTAATGCAATAGAGATGGCGAATGCGGGAGATTGTATTAATTCGTTTGGCACTAAACCTTTTCCAGAAAAATTCTTAACTAAACTGCTCGCAAGAAAAATCGCTGCAATTGAGCCAGATAGCGTAGTTACCGTTGCCCAAGTAATAGCTTTTTTATAATCGGTCGTTCCACTACCAAATAAAGTAGCGACTCCTTTAAAATTATCATTAGCGCCGTTACTATAAGCTAAAAAGGTTGCAGCTAGAAAGAGTAGAATGAGGATCATTTTTTCAATATATTTGTGAAGAAGAAAGCAATGTACTTTTTATTTAACGGGTTACATGTTTTAGAAAAGACATTTAACTCAAGTTTTCAATCAAACAATTAATAATTTCGAAAAAAATTAGGTTGGTGCAGTAATAGGCTTAGCAATGTCCAAAAGAATTATCCAAAATATGGCGGGAAAATTTGATGTGAATCTGAATCTGAGAAAGGTATTACTTTCTTCTTCAAAATAAAATGGAGATAGCGAACTATGCTTTTTATTCACTTCAGCTGTTTAGTTCAATTTTTGATTTTTTTCCTAAAATTACCTATATTTCTTACAGATCACCTATAAAATCGGTTTTTATCAAATAGATTAACCTTGATGTATGCTTATTTTGGTTAAATCCTAACCAATTTTAGGTATAAATCTACACTCATATACAACAGACTTGACAAAAAGATTACATATTTTTTTACTAATGGTATTTGGTTTACTATTATTCATGCAAAGTGGATATAGCCAAACACCTAGTCTAAAAGAAATCAATTTTTTTGCAGTAAGAGGAGAGGAACATGCTTTAGTCTTACTTGATAAATTAAAACCAAGCATTAATTTTGATTATGCAAATGATACAGCATTTGAATATTTACTAAATAAGTATACTTATTATAAGGAGAAATTCGATAAACGTAGCAGTAGAAAAATCTTAAAAGAATGCGAAAATTATTATAATAATTCAACAAATGAGCGTTTAAAAATATGGTATAGGATTAATCTTGTTAAGATTAATGAAATTGAATTATTTCTCAATGAAGATGAAATTAGAAAGAACCGAAATAAAGCAATAGAAGATGAAATTAGAAAGAATCGAAATAAAACAATAAAGCTAAATCTTCCTAAGCTTACGATCCAATGTAATAGACTTTTATTTAAAATATTTAGAAGACAACTTCTAAAAGATTCCATGAACTACTACTTAGATGATGCCATGCGTATCGCTAAAGAAAATAATCTAAAAGTAGAAGTTGCACTCGTAAAAAGGATTAGAGCCGTTCGTGCAAGACAGAGTTCAAACTTCGATCAATCTTTAAAATTATTTGATGAAGCTATTGAGATTTATCGGGAAGAAGGATTTCAAATTTCAATGGCTAGGGTGATGCTTTTACAGGGTTTAATTTATCAAGACAGAAGACAATATAGAAAAGCAAATAGTCTATATGAAAAAGCATCAGTGATATGTCAAGAAAAGCAAATATTGTCATTGCTTAGTGAAATTCATCAACTTATAGGTCGTATTCATCAAGATCTTGACAACCACCAAGAAGCTTTAAACGAATTCCAACAATCAAAGGACTTGCTGCAAGAAGACTTATTCCCCTTTAGATGGTTTCGTCTAAAAACATATTTTGCGGTTTCATACCTAGCGCTAGGAAATATAGAAGAAGCAAAAATTCAATTGGAGAAAAGTATCACTCAAAAAATAAAATTTGACGATAATTTCACCTTGGGAAAAAGCTATAATGTTTATGGGAAATTATTTTTAAAAGAAGGAAAATTTAAACAAGCAAAAACTCAATTTAATCAGGTAATAAGTTTAAGCAATAAATTAAAATTTAAGAAATCATTAGAAAATACATATATGGGCCTGGCACAAGTAGCACTGGCTGAAAATGATATTGAATCGTCAGAAAAGTATGCAAAAAAGAGCTTGAAATATGCTATAATGAATGAAAAAATAAAAACAAAATATTCAGCGTTAGCAATGCTTGCAGATTTAGCTACTCGAAATGGAAATTACCGAAAAGCTACTCAATATCATCAAGCATCCCTCAGCTTAAGAGATAGTATAATAAATTTTTCTGAAGTCTTAAAAACAACCAATCTTTTAATAAACTATGAAAACCAAAAAAAAGAAATCGAAATTCTAAAATTAGAAATCGAAAACCAAGAAAAAGCAGCTGTTATTCAAAAAAATAAACATCAATTAAGATTTTATCTTATCAGTTTTTTTGCTGGTCTTGGTTTATTGTTCTTGATTATTTTGTTTTTTATTCAAAACAAACAAGCATCAAGAAAACAAGAAAAATTAAACCAATCTCTTAATGAAAGTAATAGAAAACTTTCTGAGTCTAATCATCAATTAGAACAATTTGCCCAAATGGCATCTCATGATCTGAAGTCTCCACTAACCACCATTATTGCTTATTCATCCCTTCTCGGAAAAACGGCAATGAATAAATTTTCTGGAGCGGAAAAATCCTATTTTGATGTCATCGTTAGAAATGGCGGAAGTCTTGTTGATATGATTGATGACATTCTAGCTTATTCAAAAGTAGACGCCCAAAATATAACACGAGAGGAAATGTGTATGAACCTATTGATAGAGGACGTTTTTTCATCTTTAGCAGGACAAGCTCAAAAAAATGACGTTATTTTAATCAATAAAATGACGCCTATAAAATGTATGATTGATCACGTTAAATTAAAACGTGTTTTTCAAAATATAATTTCAAATGCTATAAAGTTTTCTGACTCCAGTAAAAATGAAAAACATGTTTTTATCGACTATGAAAAATCAGACGATTTTTTCACATTTTCTATTAAAGATAATGGAATTGGAATCGGTCAAACAGACAAAGATATTTTTAAACCTTTTACTCACCTCAATTCGAAAAAAGATTATTCTGGTACAGGAATGGGTTTAACAATGTCTAAAAAAATCATTCAAAAACATGGTGGAGAAATTTGGTATGAATCGGAACCAGAAAAAGGGACAACCTTCTTTTTTACGGTGAAGAAAGGGTAGGGAAGTTGGTTTAGAAGAGTTGGAAAATATTATCAATTCGAAGGTAAATTTAGATTAGTTAAACAACCTTTTTTTTAGCAAAAACATCTTACAAAAATGCACAAAGAGGAAGATTTAAATACCATAAAAATAATTGATAATCATTTAGATAGATTTTTTGAGGAGGATGAAGTGACAATTTTTCATGATATGGATGA
This sequence comes from Saprospiraceae bacterium, assembly GCA_023300665.1. Classification (GTDB taxonomy): domain Bacteria; phylum Bacteroidota; class Bacteroidia; order Chitinophagales; family Saprospiraceae; genus JALZUU01. The sequence goes on from JALZUU010000214.1 coordinate 5,085, forward strand.
TGAAGGGAACCACATAGATGTCTATTGGATTAACCCAAGCAAAGAATCCACAAATTATTCAATTTTGTTGACTTGTAGGATAAGTCGAAATGGGATGAAAGTTCCAAAAGAATTAGCAGATAAAAAATATATTGAACTAGCCATGATCTTACCATTAAGTTGGAATTTACATGATTATGAAAATAGATCTGCAGAAGAAAAATGGCCCGTACAACATTTAAAAAGTATCGCAAAAATTCCTCTAGAGAATGATACTTGGTTAGGATTTGGCCATACCATATCTTGGAGCCCTAACAGAGATGAAAAAATTCCAGGAACTGGCTTTAATTCCTCCATAATATTAGAACCCCTTAGATTGAACGATTCATTTACAGAGATTATTGATGGTGATAAAACGATTAGAATATTATCTGTGATTCCGCTCTATCCTGAAGAACTAACCTATAAAGCAACAAATAGTAGTAGTGAATTAATTGATAGGTTTAATGAATTTAAAACAGAAGATATTCTGAATTTACATAGGATAAATACTTGTAAAACTTAAAGAGGCCATTTCTGTTTATTGATCTTGATAAAACCGAATATTCTTTTAACCCTCAATTAATTTTTCTTTCCATTTTAGCCATCCTCTTATTTGCATAAAAAAATTAATGATATGCATAAAAGATAGAAACCATAACTCTGTGACTCCACAAATAACAGCAGCCAAGAATTGACCAACGGCCATGATATAAAAACCTTTAATACTTTTTCTATTAAATAATTCAAATCCAGTTAATATCAATAAAGCAGATAATATTTCAATAATTGTCTTTGTCATTTTATGGATTGAATATAAGTAATTAAATAGTTTATCGTCTGATAAATACCATGACCATGATAGCTTATATATGACTTAATGGCATCAAATATAGGAGTATTCTCTTAAATAATGAATCAACCTAAATCTAATTTCTTATATTTGGTTCTTAAATTTAGAGATAACAAATAAAATAAAAATACTAACGATGGAAATGACCAAATTTAAAGAATTATGTATGGCTTTTGGGAGAGCGCAAAACCAATTTCAAGAATACCAAAATGGTTGCCACCAATTTGCTATAGAAATGGTAGATGAACTGATTACTTACTTTCAAATACCTGACTCCCAATTTTCTCTCTTTAAAATTAATCCTCAAAACGAATTCAATCTCGTCCAACCTGGTTTGGTCCATGCACTAACCTTAAGACCTGATTCCTACTGGCAATTTGGGATCGGACTAACCGTTTGTTCGGCTCCAGAAACACTCCCACAAGAATTAATATTAATCCATATTTTAATTCGCCGAGACCTAGAGAATAATCATTTTTTAAGTTATAAAAATCAACAAGAACAGCAAGAACAACAAGAGCATAAAATTGAAAAAATAAACGATAAACACAATTTTATTCCCTTTCTCGACTATTTGCATGAAACGATTGTAAAGACTTATGATGATGAATTGAAAATTTTTATTGGAAATGATACTCGAAGACAAATTGGGTATAGTTAAAATCTAGGACTCATTCTACGGAATGTCGTATGTCATACTAGGGTTGAATAGAGATTGAATAGCCTTAAAGGTATTCCAGATAAGGTCATTTAACCATAGGTTTTGACCTTTTATTTTTTTGGAGATAATGGACAAATTGATAGCTACCGAAAAAACTGGTTAACAGATAAAGATTCTGCCATAGAAGCCATTTTATATTATTTATCATAATGAGAATAAATCACCTTGTATTAGTTGGTTTGAAAATTTCAAAAAACAGATTCATTTTATTATTTCTATTCGTACTTATTCCAATAATTGGATTTGGACAAATAGGTTGTGAAAATGAACAAATAGAATTACTGAAATTAAAACTAGAACCTACCTTTTTGAGTACATCTTCTATTCAAATTGAATGTGATTCTGGTAATATGACATTAACTATTAAAGTTTTTGAGAGTAAGAATGGAAGTGTGAAATCTGTGGATTTCTTTAATATTCCCAATAATCTTTATCATGATTTTAAAGAAGCCGTTCTTCCTTTAGAAATTCAGTCGATGGAAGAAAAACCAAATTTATATATGACTGATGGTTTAAGAGCCGAAATAACCTTTATTGATAATCATGGTAATTTCAATAGATTTATAACTATAATTCCAATTCAAAAAAATCGAAACATATTGCTTATCAACAATATTATTTTATTAGCAGAAAAGCTTCAAATAAAGGAAGCGCATAGAGGATATCTTTCAGAAGTGAAAGATTGGTATTTAAAGCATTGTCGATGAAGCTGTTTAAGAATGTTCACAAAAGGTGAGGATAAGTGCCTGCCTGCCAAAGGCACGAAGGTAGGCTTCATTTTTAAACAGCTTCAATAATAAAAAATGATTTACTACGAGAATTTTGGTAAAAAAAAACTTAAAATGGAAAATTGCACCATCTACAGCCACCATCTCGAATTCGAAAAAATAGTTCAAGTTCTAAAAACAAATCTTCCAAAAGCCAACGTTGAAGTTCAGGAGGGGGGTATCCAAAAATCCATTGTCGCTACTATGAAAGGTGGATTTTTCGGAAAGACCAAAACCTTAACAATAAACTATCGAGAAAGAGAAAACCCTTCCTATAAACTCGAAAAGATCGAGTGTGGATTAACTCAAAATTTAGCCGGAATGGTTAATTTTATTCAATCCATTCCTACCGAAAATGAAGCGGTTCGAAATAAATTTATGCATAAGGTAATGTCCGTAAATTGCGAAATGTCTTTTATGGCCAATCCTAAAATCAACAACGAGTTTGAATCCGTTTTACGTAAAATAGTAAAAGAACTAGACGCTTATATTTTTGCCGAACCAAATCCAATTTTCACCAAATCTAATACCCAACATTTTTTAGATAGAGATTTAAATCTAATCTTAGATACCAATGGAAACTCTGAAGTCCAAGATATTTCGGTCAACGTAGATTCAAAATACCATGACCACCCAAAAGAAAATTATACCGAAGAACAGATTAAACGTAAAGAAAAATCTGATGCCTTTTTGGAATCGATGGAAATAAAAGTCAATAAAAATTTACCCTGTGTTCCATCTTCTGAAAATCTGGAGCTTAGAAATCAAAAAGAGGTAATTGATCGAGCCTATGCACTTTTAATCATTGCTGTTAAAGGAGAAGGTATTGAGCAAGAGCATTTACGAAAAACCATCGAAGCAAAAAACATTGATTCCTTTTCACCAAAAGAAACCTATATCTACCAAGCTGAGTCACTCACCGACCAAGAAAGAGCCTACGCAACCTGGAGATATGAAAGCCTCTATACCATCCTTTGGGCACTAGGGATTTTTGACGAATTAAAATATCCAAATGAAATTTGTGACGTTCAAGGAATCGTTGGAAAGATTTTTACACCAACCAGAGCAGAATTTGAAAGCTCCGTAAAATTAAGAAGCAAATCAGAAATTCTAGATGAACTAGATAAAACCTATCGAATGAATTGGGCTTGTGTCGACGCAAGAATAAAAGGCGAAGAAGCATCCGGTAATATTAATCCAAGCATCGTTTATGAAAGACATTATGCTTTAAATTGGTTGACAAATTATCAAAATCAAGATTGGGATGAGGTGCAGACGAATACGTAGGAAGTTGTAAACACTTCCCGCTTATGCTAATCAATATTCACCAAAAGAATGGAATTGTTTTCTAAAATAAATTGTATAATCATCGAAGCCTTTTAAAAAAGAATAAGCTCAACTAGCATCTAAGAATAATGAAATTCTATTAAACCAATCCCCATGAGCCGAAAAGACTGGACCTCAGAAAAAATATTCGGTCGATTACTAAATAATAAAACCCAAAAGACTTTCTGGGAAAATATTAGAGAAATAAGAAGTAGACCTACTAAAAAAGTATATCAATATGCTTATAAGCTTTCCAACTCATCCCTAGAAAAAGAACAAATAATAGGAATCTACGTCCTCGCTCAACTTGGCTATCATCCAAGAATGAATAAAAAGAAAACATTAAAATTGTATTTTGATTTATTAAAAACTAACCCAACCCCAAAATTATTAGAAGCCTTACTTTCTTCCATTGCTCATAACAATGATAGCTTAAGTAAATCATATATCTCTGAATTAATTAAATTTCGTTACCATAATTACTCAGACGTTCGATTTCAATTAACCCTTGCTCTTTCAGGAATCGAGCATGAAAAAGCAATAGAAACTTTGATATTTTTAAGTACAGATAAACACTCTGATGTACGAGATTATGCTACTTGGTCATTAGGAACACAGCTTGATATCAATTCTGAAAAAATAATAAATGCCTTGTGGAATAGAATAACAGATTC
>JALZUU010000215.1 GCA_023300665.1 Saprospiraceae bacterium
TTAATTTCTAAGGTACTTAAGAAGTAATTACCACCGTTATTATAAGCTGTGTTACTATTATTTATAAAGAATTCTCGATCAGAAACGATTTGACCAAATCCTCCGCTCGTTATATTGGCACCTTGTAAGTCTCCTGTTTCAAAATCAAACACAACCAAATCTAAGCCTGAATCAGAAGCTAAGACTCCCTCAAATTGGATATTATCAACCGTGATATGATTCCAAGAATCAGTACCATTATCCACGACTTGCCAATAAATATTACTACCAGAATGAGCAGATAGATTTATGTTGATTGGCTCCATACTTTCTCCATTCTCTGAACTACTCACACGAGTGATCTCGGTTCCATCTTCTAAGTAAACTCCAAAATAAACTAAATCCGAATTACTACCACCTCCAATAAGTAGGGAAATTGAATTACCCGTAAGGGTGTATACTGGCGAAGTAATCGTGCCGGTAAAACCGTCATTTCCAGTATTAAGATTACTGTTAATTTCTAAAGTACTTAAGAAGTAATTACCTCCATTGTTATAAGATACCGTATTACTATTTATAAAAAATTCCCGATCAGAAACGATTTGACCAAATTCTCCGTTCGTGATATTGGCACCTTGTAAATCTCCTGTTTCAAAATCAAAAACGACACCGCCTTGATTTGCTGTATAAATTGGAATGATCGTCATAGGTACTGCAGGCATTGCAATTTGACGAATTGGATTTGTATTTGAAGGAGCATCTGACCAATGTGAGAATGAATAAGCTATTCCATTTTCTACAAATTGAGTTTGAGCTTCAAAATCAAATAGAAAATTAATTACACCTGCAAAAGTATAATCCCCTGGAGCGGTAATATGACCATCAATAGCAATCAGTACCTCCTCATTTGGCGCATCAATCGTAATCGAAGATGTTTCTGCAACCAAGGTAATGGTCTCAGACCCTGATATACCAATGGAATTTTCTGCATTTAATGTAATATTTACTGAATTTAAAAAACTCTCTACATTACCAGAATTAGGAGTAGTAAAAGTGATGCCTCCTGGTTGATAAGGGGTATTGTTGGGGAATGGACCTGGTCGGGTTCCTCCGTCTAGTGCATAACTAGAACTCCAACTTAAGTTTTGACTTGAATTTAATATACCATCATTTGCATCCATCGCAGATCCATTTACGGTAATAACATCACCTGCACGATAGGTATTCGTTTGAGATGCTTCAATAGTTACTATAGGCGCTGGTCCCACTGTTATGATAACAGATTCAAATGCAGTAGAAGCTCCATTGGCATCTGTTGCTGTTAATGTTATTTCATATTCACCCAGAGCTGTAAAGCTGTGCACAGGATTTTTTTGAGTAGAAGAACCACCATCACCAAAAGCCCAACTATAATTAATAGCATCATCTTCCGCATCTAATACATTAGCCCCAAATTGTACAACGTGAGGAACAGTACTCGAGTGTCGGTCATCGGTGTTTACGAGTATCCCGCTACCATAAGGTGCAGTATTATCCATATCAAAATTTACTCGATTTACTTGGCCTGAAAAAGTAAAAATATCATTGGTCTGTGTAGTTGTAAGATAATAAAGAGCACCATCTGGACCTTCTTCAAAAGAAAGCACACGTCCAGTTGAATTACTGAAAAAATTATCCTCAATCAATACTGGACGTTGTCCAGAGAAATTAAATTTTGCATATCGTATCCATTCCCGTGACCAATCTGCATAAAAGTAGGCACCTTCAAATTCTGTAGGGAAGTTACCACCACGATAAACTACACCACCAGTAATAGAAGACGTTCCGTCCATAGGCATATCATTACGCCCGGGGCCACCAACGTGGTTCCAACTTAATATCGGATTACCAGGGTCGTTAGGGTTTGCCAAAGGACCTTCCTCTGTAGGCCATCCGTAGTCTGCTTGTGGTACTGCAACATGCACATCTTCCCATCCATCAGTAACGCTTCCACCTACTTCCCCTATAAGTAGGAAATTGGTTTCTTGGTCATAACTAGCTCTCCAACCGTTACGAACTCCAGAAGAATGAATGGTAGTCAATATACCATTGCTAGATAAAGAAGAGGTTACATCACCTTGCGGATTATAGTTTGATGCCGCCGTAGCTTCATAATATGGATTATCGGTTGGGATAGAACCATCTACCAGATTCACCCGATGTACTTTACCATTATCACTCGCTAAATTAGCTGATGAACCTGGATTACTCTCATCAGAGGTAACAATGTAAAGTTTATATGGACTTGGGTCATTTGCATTAATTGGCTCAAAGGCAATGTCCAATCCACCTCCGTGGTGGACAATGGCTGCTTGAGCAAGTGGCACAGCAGCTTCTCTCCAAATTATAGTTGCGGAGGAAGCGTCGAGTGTACTATTTGCTCCCCCAATACCTTCCAGGTGCGTATAGCGAACAACCGCTTTTTGAATAGTGTTATTAGGGTTTAAAAAAGTATTGTAGATATATACATAACCATTATTTTCAAATTCAGGATCAAC
>JALZUU010000216.1 GCA_023300665.1 Saprospiraceae bacterium
AACGTTCCACCAAACGTTCTACTTTCATAAAAAAAGTCCTTAACTAATTGATAGTTAAGGACTTAGGCTTTCGCCCAGTAGCGGAGGCAGGACTCGAACCTACGACCTTCGGGTTATGAGCCCGACGAGCTACCAACTGCTCCACTCCGCGATATTGGAGCGCAAATATACACTATTTATTCACTTTTAACAAGTTTTCATCTCAAATACACTGCTTTTTAGTTAAAAATAAAGAACGATTTAAGGATAGGCCTTTATATTAAATGGCAACAAGTTAACATTATGAGTTTTTTTATCATTTTTTTTTTCAGTCTTAGAACTAAATAATTAACTTTAGTTTTTTATTGAAGTTGTTTTAAAATAGAGCTTCATTTACTATTTCCCTAATAGGATTTATTTGGAATGTTATTTTTGGCTTTTTAGCAAATTTTCAGAGAGAAACCAATATCTATCAATCATTTGCTTATAGGCTTTAAAACAATAATATCTCTTTTTATTCTTAAACAAATCTTGAATTATGAAATTAATTTACAAAAGCTTTCTATTGATGGCATTCTTTGGCTGCTTTATTACGCAACCTCTTTTTGCTCAAACTTCCGGTGGCCCAGATGATTATGGTTACACTTGGAAAAACTCTGACGACCCTGATGGTCCAACATTTGAATGGGTTGACATTTCTCAGACAGGTACCTTAGTAACTGGATTGGCAGATGATAATTCTGTTCCTTTAGTAGATATGGGGTTAACATTCCAATACTATTGGTTAGAATTTGATCAAATACAAATGGGTTCTAACGGATGGGTTTCTTTTAATAATGTTGGTAATGTTGCAGCTTGTTTCCCAAATATTCCACAAGCTGGTGGAGGAAATAACCTAGTCGCTCCATTAATGGCTGACCTTAACTTCGCAGAAGCAACCAACCCAGCACAACTATTTTATCTAAATGACGGTGCTGGAAGATTTATTGTTTCTTATATCGATGTTCCTTTCTGGACCAATTCAACTCCTCCTGTTCCTGCATTCACAGGTAGTAATACCTTCCAAATAATTTTTGATAGCAATGATAATTCTATCACCTTTAATTATTTAGATGTAGAAGCTGGTCCTTTAGATGCTAATGCTGGTTGTAACGAAGTAGTAGTCGGAATAGAAAATGCTACTGGAACTATCGGACTATCTGTTCTATCAGAAGTAATTCCTGAAGATAACACAAGTATTCGTTTCGAGTTTCCAGAGATGTCAACATTTGAAATTACAGATATTAGCGCAGATTGGAACCTTAATGATGACAACCAAGGAAGATTTTATTTACCAGAAGATGAAATTCCAATCGTTGCTGGAATAACAAACTCTGGTAATGTAGAAATTACGAGTCCAATTAGTACTATCGTACAAATCTCTTCTACTAATGGTACCAACTATTTTCAAGGTGGTTCAACAACAGACCCAATCCCAGCAGGTGAAACATTAGAATTATCTTTTCCTCCTATTAGCGCTGCAGGCGAAGATAATATTCCAGGTACCTATTCTTTTAATGTAGAAACTATTCTATCAGGAGACTTTGTAGGATCCAATGATGAAAATACTTCTGAATTTTCTGTAGTAGATGTTTCTGACCCAGATGGTATTCAATTATCTTATTTTGGAAGCGAAATTCCTACTGGTCAAGTTTCTTGGTCAGGTGGTGGTGGAAATAGCGGAATGGCTGTTCTTATCGAACCTCCTTTCTACCCTGCTAGCATTAAAGCAGTTGAAATGTTCGTACTAGGTGATGCTGCTGGTAACTTAGATGATGAATTTACAATCCGAATTTTTGATGATAATGGTCCAGATGGTACTCCTGGAGACTTGATTGGCCTAGAATCTGTTCCAGCAGGATCTTATGATCCAGCAGGCGAATGGTTAAGAAAAGATCTATTTGCTCCTGTTACTATTACAACAGGTGGTGTGTATGTTGCTTGGGTTATGGAAGGTAATTCACTAGCAATTGGTACTGAAACAAACGGTCCTTTTTCTCGTCGTACATTTGAATTCATCGGTAATGCTTTTGCTCAATATCGTGCAAATGAAACTACGGATGTAGCTATCAGAACAATTTTAGAGAATAGTTTAATTGTAGACGTTGATGATTTAGAATTAGACAATGGTGTTAAAGTTTTTCCTAATCCTACTAACGGAACAATTAACATTGAAAACCAGCTAGTTGAAGACGCAATTAGCCGTGTTCAAGTTTATAACACACTTGGACAAGTTATTCTTGACAGACCAATGAATATCGCGGCAGGAGATCTACAGTCTATTGATCTTAGCAACCAGCCATTTGGTATTTATTACCTAAATATTCAAGCTGATAAAGCTCAGATTACGCGTAAAATTTCTTTAACAAAATAATTTTTCGCAATAAAAATCACAAGTGCTTTCGGGATATCTCGGAAGCACTTTTTTTGTTCTTTCCTATCAAAAAATCACTTCTTACTCACCAAGTTATGCTCTTCCCTATCCTCAATTAAAAGTTAAATAAAACAAAAACATATATATTGGCAATATATTTGATTATTTTTTAATATAAAAATGAAGGATTAAATCTAAATACGATACTCCTTAATTTTTCTCTTCTATACTTATCAAATTAAAAAATTTTGACTAAAGCAGATAATCTGTATAGATAGCTGTTTTAAAAAAATAAGCATGCTTTATTCATGCTTGAATTTAGTATGCTATGCATTAAGTTACTTGATATTTTAAATTTAAAATGTCAGTTAAACTTCTGTATCCTGTACTAAAATCATATTTCACCATTTTAACTTTTTTAAATAGTTTACTATGAAACAAGTATATAACTTAAAACCTATTAAGGTCGGTTTACTTTTGTTTTCACTCATGTTGAACTCATTCTTAATTTCTGCTCAATGCGATCTGTCTTGCTTTGGTAGCTTCAATTTGTCACTCGATAACAATTGTACAGCCGCAATGACTCCTATGAGTGTTTTAAATAGTAATGCCACTGATTGTAGCAATGGATCATTATCGGTAGAAGTTTTTGATGCGAATGATGTACTCATCCCAACTTCTCCAGTAATTACAGGCGCTTATATTGGACAAACTTTAAAAGTAGTGGTGACTGATGCAGAAACCGGTACGTACTGTATGTCTAGTGCATTCATAGAAGACAAAAGTCCTCCACAAATTATCTGCGCCAATGATACCATCAGTTGTACAGATGAGATTCCTATGGCGATTCCAACAGACAATTGTGGAACACCAGACATCAGTTTTATAGAATTTGAAGAACAATTGGATTGTAGTACGGGAGATCATACTTTTTTAATCACCAGATTATATACTGCAACTGATGGGCAAGGCATGACAGCCACTTGTATTCAACAAGTTTATATCGAAAAACCAACCGCAGCAGACATTGTTTTTCCACCAGATTTTGATGGATTCGATCAACCAACACTCGACTGCAATGCTCCGAATGCGGATCCTGAAATTACAGGAAGCCCCACCGTTAATGGTCTACCAATTGCAGATGCTTGTCGATTACAAGCCTTCTCCGTAGATGATACGATCTCTATTTGTGAAGGTACTATAAAAATATTTCGTGAATGGAAAGTGGCTAGTTGGTGTTCTTCTTCCTTTATCGCAGAAGCAACTCAATTTATAAAAATACTAGATAGCACTGGACCAACAATCAATTGTCCAGCAGACACTACTTTTGGAACTGACTTTGATGTTTGCTCCGCTACCATTTCTTTACCACTTCCTACTGCGACAGATGATTGCTCTTCTACCGATAGTATTACGTTTGCCGTAAACTGGGAATTTGGAAATAGTTTTGATCCTACTCCAGGTGTTCCACTTGGGGATCATATTGTTACTTATATCGCCACGGATAATTGTGGAAATACAAGTTCTTGTACCATGACCATAACCGTAGAAGATGACGATCCACCAAATGTTACTTGTGAAGAATTTCGTACCATTGGTTTAAATCAAGATAGTACAGAATTCTGTGCAATTGAATTATTTGACGATGGCAGTAACGATAATTGTACGGCAGTACTCGATTCTTTTTGTATTAGAAGAATTGACAATCCAGTTTTTTCAGATTGTATTATTTTCACTTGTGATGATTTAGGAGCAGACCCAGTGATGGTAGAATTTAAAGTCTGTGACGAAGCTGGTAATTGTAGTTTTTGTACAACAGAAATTAACGTAATGGACAACCTTCCTCCAGTAATAAATCTTTGTCCTTCAGACACTACCTTATCCTGTGTCGAATATCCAGCAGATATGATGGTAACAGGCGCACCGATCGCCATGGATGCTTGTAGGGTTGCAGACATTAGTTTTAAAGATATTGAAGACCTCGACAATTGTAATGCTGGAACAGTTACTCGTACCTTTACCATTACAGGCATGGATGGACTGACGGCTACTTGTCAGCAAGTAATCACTTTTACTTCTGGAGAGGATCCGGTTTATACTTTTCCAATGGATGTTCATATAGAATGCTTAGCAGAGGCAACTACCGATAATACAGGAGTTCCTACGGCGACGGATGATTGTTCCAATACCTTTTTCACTGGCTTTCAAGATAATGTATTTGAAACTATTGAAAACTGTCAATTTACCATTAGCAGAACTTTTACCATTGCCAATAATTGTGATTCATCTTTAACTACTGGCGTACAAATTATTACGGTAGAAGACAATACTGCTCCAGTTTTCGATGCAGCTAACAATTCAATAAGTTATAGTTGTGCAGATGAAGTTGTTCCTTTTACCCCAATAGCAATAGACAATTGTAATTCAGTGGTTGCAGTTACTTTAGAAAATAGTATTACTACACCAGGAAGTTGTCCCGATAATTTCACTCGAACAGAAACTTACATAGCGACAGATTCTTGCGGTAATGTATCTGATCCTTTTGTTTATACCATTACGGTCAATGATGATATTCCACCAACCGCTGATCCACTTCCTCCGCTAGGACCATTCGCTTGTATCGTAGATATTCCGGCAGAAAACATTGCAGCCGTCACTGGTGTAATGGATAATTGTAATGGCCCAGTAACCGTAAGTATCATCGGTACAGAAGTACCTGTTCCTTGTTCAGATGAAATCATTCGTACTTATCGAATTACAGATCGTTGTGGAAACTTTGCAGACTTAATGCAAACCATTACCATCAGCGACGAGATTCCACCAACCGCAGATGCCCTCGTAGACTTGGGCCCATTTAGTTGTTCGGAAGATATTACTCCTCCAAATATAAATGAGGTAACAGGAGAAATGGATAATTGCGATGGTTTAGTAACTGTTAGTTTTTTAAGCCAAACTAGCGGAGACAATTGTGATAACACCTTAATTAGAACTTATCGTTTGATGGACCAATGTGGGAATACTACAGATATCAATCAAAATATATTGATAGATGATACGATTGCACCAACGGCTGATCAACCAGCACCATTGACCAATATTGATTGTTTTGAAGATATTCCTTCTGCTGCTGATTTAACCAACGTCAGTGACAATTGTATTGGATCTGTTGATGTCACCATTGATGATAGTGGATTATCCAATCCAGGATGTAGTGGAATATTGAATCGAGTTTATATTCTTACAGATATTTGTGGTAATACCAGTTCGCTTATTCAACAAATAGAAATAAACGATCAGACTGCTCCTACTTGGGAGCAAATGGCTGGCAATTTAGATATCAATACGGATTGTGCAGAAAACGTAAACCTTATTCCGCCAACGGCCACCGACAATTGTAATAACGCAACTGTAACGATTTCTTCAGATATCGTCACCGATATGACCTGTGATCATCGTTTCATCAGAACGATCACATATATAGCAACCGATGGTTGTTTGAATGAAAGCGATCCTTTCATTGTAACCATCACTGTTTTTGATGATGAAGCACCAATGGCTAATCCATTAGCAGATGCTGGTCCTTTTGATTGTATTGAGGATTTTCCAGCAGACATCACTATTGTAGATGGACTAACAGACAACTGCAACGGTTCAGTAACCGTGAGTTTTATTAGTGATACGGATGCTCCTTTATGTATGGGCACCGTAGTTCGTACTTATGAAGTTTCAGATGTTTGTGGAAATACTAGAGAAATAACTCAAAATATTTTGATCGAAGATACCAGTTTCCCTACGGCAGATCCACTAGACGACCTAGGTCCGTTTACTTGTACCGATCAGATTCCAGCACCAGATATCAATCTAGTAATAAACCTTCAAGATAATTGCGGAGAGGTTCTAACCGTTAGTTTCTTAAACGATGAAGCACTCATAAGATGTAGTGGTTCTTTTTTAAGAACTTATCAAGTATCTGATCAATGTGGTCATACGACCAATGTTACACAGACCATTATTATTAATGATAATATTCCACCAACCATGATTGACCAGACTCCGAGTGGGTCTTACGATTGTGCTTCTTCTATTCCTGATACAATTTTAAATTTCGCACCAGGTGTAGATAATTGTGGAGGGGAAGTTACTTCTGAGTTATTGATTGATGATAATAGTTTCCGCCCGTTACAATGTTTAGATACATTATTTCAAGAATTTTTACTAACGGACATTTGTGGAAATGACACCATTATTGTTCGACAAATTATAATCAATGATACGGTACCTCCATTTTTTGTAGATGCTGTAGGTTCATTAGATACGGTGGTTCAATGTGCCACAGATCCTATGAACATCACGATTCCTACCGCTATGGATGCTTGTCGATTTATTGATGAGGTGAGGGTTGCAAGTGTTGATACGATCTTCTTTGAATGCGCCTCTAGATATACGGAACAAATTGGTTATGTAGCAACAGATGCTTGCGGTAATCAAACACTAGATACTTTCTTTGTTCAAATAATGGTCGATGATACTACGCTCCCAGCATTTACGATCTTTCAGAGAGATACTTCAACAATAGATAGAGAACCATTCCCTCAACCATTGATCTGTGGAGAACCGTTTGTCTTTACGACGGATGCCACAGATAATTGTGGAGGGGAAGTGACGTATCGAAGTCAAATCATTGAAGCAGACGGTTCCGTGATAGATCTTACTGGTCCAACGATTGATCGTAGTTTTAATACGGGTGTTAATACTGTTTTCTTTTTTGCAGAAGATGCTTGTGGTAATGAAGCAACGGATACCTTTCTTGTAGAAGTAGTGGATGTAACTTCACCGTTCTATCAGTGTGCCGGCAGCCCTGTTTTCATTGATATTGTGGCAGGAGAAAATGTTGAATTTGCCCCAGATTTTTTAGTAGCATCAAGAGATGATTGTTCAAATACTTTGCCTGCTACTTTTGAAGGGCCTAGTCCAAATTCCATTGTGTTAAATTGCGCATCGCTCAATGGATTAAGTACCAGAGATACCTTAGTTCAAATTTTCTTAAGTGATGTTTTTGGTAATCAATCTCCTTTCCCTTGTGGTGTAGTCCTACGATTAGTAAACGTAGATTGTCCTACGATCCAGATGGCTACAGTCGCTGGACAACTGGAAGATCAAGCAGGTAACGGTGTTGATGAGGTAGTGGTTGAAATAGCAGGTCCCGTTATTAGTGAGCGAGTAGAATCTACCTTAGGTGGAAGCTATTTTATGCCTAATTTAGAAATGTACCAAGACTACCAAATTATTCCTTATCGGAATAACGATATCCTAAATGGTGTTTCTACTATGGATTTAATTATGCTGGGAAAACACTTACTTGAAATTAGTACACTGGATTCGCCCTATCAATTGATTGCAGCAGATATCAACAACGATGGTAATATTTCCAACTTAGATATGATTGCGCTGAGAAGAGCACTGCTGATCATTGATGAAGAATTTCAAAATAATACTTCATGGCGTTTTGTGGATAGTGAATTTGAGTTTCCAAATCCAGCAAACCCATTCTCTAGTTCTTTCCCTGAAAGTAGGTTTGTACATGACCTAAGTTCTAATGAAATGGTAAATGATTTTATGGCAATCAAAATCGGTGATCTGAATGAAAGCGCTAACAATAGTGGTCTACAACAAGCAGGCGATACTCGTAGTGAAGAAACCTTGATACTTCGTACGGAAGACCAGCTATTAGAAGCAGGACAGGTTTATAAACTTTCTTTTTCTTCTGATAATTTTGTCAACCTTGAAGGATTCCAATTTACAATTGATTTTAATCCATTAGCGATTACACCAGAATTTGACAATGATTTCTCTGCGGTGTTATCTAATTTTACGGAAGAAAATATTGGTTTTACTAAATTAGAGGAAGGCCTACTTTCTCTAAGCTGGCACGATGTAAATTCAGTTACCCTTGCTAACCAAGCATCGGTATTTACCCTAACTTTCCAAGCACAGGTAAATACTAAATTGAGTAATGTATTAAGCTTTAATAATGCCCTAATACCTGCTGAATCTTATTCAGTAGAGTTTGGTACGCAAAAATTAGCCCTGAAATATGAAGGTGATTTAGTTGATCAAAATACAGAAACGCAATTTGCACTTTTACAGAATAAACCGAATCCATTCAGACAACAAACGGTCATTCCTTTTATCTTACCCGAAGCGGGCAAAGCTCGAATTGAAATTACAGATATCAACGGAAGAATGATTGTGGAACACGAAGCCTACTACGAAGCAGGTTATCAAGAATACACCTTAGACAGAAGTGAAATAAATGCCGGTGGCGTTTTATTCTATCATCTACAAGCAGGAGAATTTGAGGCAACACGAAAGATGGTGGTGATTGAATAGGTTTTGATTTGTTGATTTGTTGATTTGTTGAAAAATACAGAAAATTTCATTTCAATGGTTATTAAATAAAAT
>JALZUU010000217.1 GCA_023300665.1 Saprospiraceae bacterium
GCAAAGACTACTTTTTTAGGTGCCTGCTTAGCTTTCGATTCAATGATTTTTGAAAGAGAATTTTCGTTTCCTAATCTACGGGCTAGTATTGCTTCGTAAGCATCCCAATCTTCGATGGGGTATTTTGCAACACCCGTTTCCATCGCAGCCCGAGCAACTGCAGGAGCGACCGTAGTAATCAAGCGAGGATCTACTGGTTTTGGAATAATATAGTCTTTTCCAAATTTCAAACTAGCATTATTATAAGCCATATTGACAATATTAGGAACAGGCTTTTTCGCTAATTCTGCCAAGGCATATACAGCTCCTAATTTCATTGCTTCGTTAATTTCTGAAGCTCGTACGTCGAGTGCCCCTCGAAAGATAAATGGAAAACCTAAAACATTATTCACTTGATTAGGATAATCACTTCGTCCGGTAGCCATGATACTATCTGGTCTAGCCGCCTTGGCTACATCGTAACTGATTTCAGGTGTTGGATTGGCCATCGCAAAAATGATACAATCCCGCGCCATTTCTTTAATCATCGAAGCATCTAAGACATTTCCACGAGACAAACCCACAAAAACATCTGCTCCTTTTAAGATTTCGGTCAGGCTGATATCCATCGGAACCGTACCGTTTACAAACTCTGGTTTTTTTCCATTTAGATTGGTACGATCTGGGTGAATTAATCCCTTACTGTCGAACATAAAAATATTTTCCTTCTTTGCACCCAAGGAAACATAAAGTCGGGTACAAGAAATCGCCGAAGCCCCAGCACCATTGACAATGATTCGAGCAGAATTAATCTGTTTATCTACAATTTCCAAAGCATTTAATAAAGCCGCAGCACTGATAATCGCCGTACCATGTTGGTCATCATGCATGACTGGAATATTCAACTCTTTTTTTAGTCGCTCTTCTATTTCAAAACAAGCAGGAGCAGAAATATCTTCTAAGTTAACACCACCAAAGGTAGGTTCTAAAATTTTTACTGTTCGGATAAACTCATCGATATCTTTGGTGTCTAATTCTAAATCAAAGCAATCAATATCTGCGTAGATTTTAAATAATAATCCTTTACCTTCCATCACTGGTTTACTCGCCTCTGGACCAATATCTCCCAAACCAAGAACTGCGGTACCATTACTAATGACGGCCACAAGATTTCCTTTTGCGGTATATTTATAAACATCTTCAGGTTGTCTGGCAATTTCGTTACAAGGTTCTGCAACACCAGGTGAGTAAGCCAACGACAAATCTCTTTGATTAGCGGTGGCTTTGGTAGGGATAACTTCTATTTTTCCAGGACGCCCATTTTCGTGGTATTCCAATGCATCCTCTTTTAGTGTGTTCTTTTCCATTCTCAAAGTTAGTTTTATTAGGGCTTGGTAGATTTAGTTAGTCTTCATGCAAGCTTATTTCTAAAGGGAAAGGTAAGTAAAAAGCGAAATACAGAGTTAACTATATTCCGCTTTTTATTTCTAAACTCAATACAAGACCAGACAAAAGTCTCGTAGAAGTAAATTTTATTACCATAAAATCATGAAGAAATTACACCTTCATTTTCTTATAGCTATCAAGTACACTTCTTACTGCGTCAGCAGATTTATGAAGGCTTTTCATTTCAGACTTGTTCAGTTTCAATTCAATTAATTGATTGATTCCGTTTTTACCTAATTTTACGGGCACTCCTAAGAACATATTCTTAAGACCATATTGTCCAGTTAACCATGAACAACAAGGGAAGATACGGTTGTCATCTTTTACGATAGACTCAACCATTTGAGCAGCAGCAGCACCTGGCGCATACCAAGCAGAAGTACCCATCAGGCCAACTAATTCTCCACCACCTTTCTTAGTACGCTGAACGATCGCGTTCAATTTGTCTTTTTCAATCAACTCTGTTACAGGAATACCCGCAACGGTTGTGTATCTTGGTAATGGCACCATTGTATCACCATGTCCTCCCATCAATACTGCAGAAAGATCTTTAGGAGAAACGTTTAATTCAGTAGCCAAGAATGCACGGTAACGTGCTGTATCAAGGATACCCGCCATTCCGAAAACACGATTTGCTTTTAAGCCCGAAGCTTTATAAGCAGCATAGGTCATTACATCCAATGGATTAGAAACAACGATGATGATTGGATTTTTAGAATGCTTCATGATAGATTTAGTTACCATTCCAACAATCTTAGCGTTGGTAGAAATTAAATCATCACGGCTCATACCCGGCTTACGAGGAATACCCGCCGTAATTACTACGATATCCGAATTTTTGGTGTGCTTATAATTGTCCGTACCCGTAATGGTTGTACTGTACGAATCGATCGGTGCCTGCTGCCAAGTATCAAGGGCTTTTCCTTTTGCGAAGTCCCCTTTCAGGTCTAGCAGAACTATTTCTTTAACGATGTCTTTGTGTGCTAAAACATTGGCTACCGTGGCGCCAACATTACCGGCTCCCACTACAGTTACTTTACTCATTATAATATATAGTTTTATGAAGTCAGTCAGCTGACTTACGTTTGGAAATATTTTGGCCACAAATGTAGGCTTTTTTTGATACTTTTAAAGACATTAAGCGGTGTTTATGGTAAGATTCTTGAATATATATCTAAAGAACTTCCTATCTTTTAGGAGAACACTATGTTCGGTAGAGGAAGTTGTTTAAATTTCTTGCTCCTCGATCAAACTTCTTTTTATAAAAATTTGCTCATTTAATATACACTTTCATGAAATTTTCTTTTGGCCTTTTCCTTAGCTTTTTTGGTTTATTCTTTGGGATTCAACCTTTGGTAATGGCACAAAATTGTGTCACCTCTGGGCTTACTCAGATTGAAAATCGCTTAGCCTATAATCAGGCAAACTATGCAAATCAAGCAGCAGAAAGAACGGTTCAATATGTACCGGTTGCTTTACATGCTGTACGGAATACAGATGGTTCTGACGGTATCTCTGAAGCGCAATTATTGGATATGATGTGTATTCTAAATGACAAATACCAAGATCAGGAGATTCAGTTCTATTTGACGAATCCTCCGATTAACTATATCAATAATACGGGTATTAATAATGTACCCAATAATTTCACGAGTGAGCTTAGATCTGCAAGGATTCCAAATGCGATCAATGTTTTTGTGACCAATAATATCAATGACCAATTAGGAGCAGCGGGATATTATCAATCTCCAGCAGGTTGGTCTGGAAATGATTTTATCGTTGTCGCGCGTAATTTTGTATACGCACAGAATGTTTTTCCGCATGAGATTGGCCATTTTTTCAGTCTCCTCCACCCTTTTCATGGTTGGGAAAATAATCCGTGGAGCGAAAGTGCTTGGGGAAATCCTGTAGGCGCAAATGCTCCTAGTGATCCAAGTATCTTTGTAAGTCCCATCGTGAATGAATTTCAAAATGGCAGTAATTGTGCAACAGCAGGAGACCGAATCTGCGATACACCACCTGATTATTTATTTGCTTTACATCCAAATCAAGGTGGTTGTGCTGAATGGAGTATTCCGGTTCAAGATCCCAATAATACGGTTGTAAATCCACAAGAAAATAATGTAATGTCTTATTTTGGAAATTGTGGAAGCCATGACTTTACTGCCGATCAAAAAGAAGCGATTCGAGTAGATTTAATGAATTCACCAGACAGAGATTATGTAAGAAATTCTTTTACACCAAATATGACCGCTATTAATTCGGTTCCAATGTTATTATCCCCAGCAGAAGGATCTACGGTTAACTCAGCGGAAACGGTCACGGTTTCGTGGTTTCCAGTAATCGAAGCACAATATTATGCAATAGAAGTTGATTTAAGTCCTG
This sequence comes from Saprospiraceae bacterium, assembly GCA_023300665.1. Classification (GTDB taxonomy): domain Bacteria; phylum Bacteroidota; class Bacteroidia; order Chitinophagales; family Saprospiraceae; genus JALZUU01. Next base: position 3,811 of record JALZUU010000217.1, read on the forward strand.
GGTTTTCTTCTCCTTTCAGAAAAAGTTTAGTGGGTGCGGCTTCTACTCCGAATGCACTTTTTACTGATTTGGAAGAAGGAACTGAATACTTTTGGCGCGTTAGACCTTTTACAGAATTTACGACTTGTACAGGTTATTCAGATCGAGGTTCTTTCTTTACGCCTATGACTACCGCTACCAATCAATTATCAGAACTAAGCGCCTGGGACATCTCTCCAAATCCAGTATCTACTGGAGAACAAATAAATATTTCGGTAATGGCTAGTGCGTCTTTTCCTGCTCAAATTGAAATTTATAATAGACTTGGGCAAAAGGTACATACCGTTTCTAAGAACATCGTAGACGGTAGACAATCTTTTTCATTAAACCCTAATAAACTAGGAAGCGGACTTTACTTTGTTTCTATTGTTGGAAAAGAAGGAAGAACTACTAAAAAACTATTGGTGCATTAATTTGTTCGCCGGTTGCTGCTTAGTTAACTATTTCGATATTTTGCCAAGGCAACGCGGAGTAATTTTAAGGCTTTAGAGATTTGATTTTCAACGGTTTTGGTAGAAATTTCTAGTTCGGTAGCAATTTCTTGATAAGAATATGCTTCGAATCTGCTGAGGGTAAAAACAATTCGGCATCGTTCAGGCAAGTCATCAATCGCTTTGTGAAGCACGGCCTTTAGTTCTTCATTTTGTAAATCCATTAAGGCATTTGCGGGCATTCCCATTTCATGGCCATAATCTTCTACATCAGAAAACTTCATTCTTTGTCCACGAATATAGTTTAAAGTTTTATTAATGACGGCTCTTTTTAGGTAAGCTCTGACAGAGGTGGTTATACTAAGAGAATCTCTTTTTTTCCATAATTCAAAAAACACATCTTGCGCCATATCTTCAATCAAATGTCCATCTGGAAGGACCCGATAAGCTGCTTGACATACAAACCGATAATGCCGACGAAAGAGCAGGTCAATTGCTTCGGAACGATTGTTCTGCAACATTTCCAGGATTTCGCGCTCAGTATAACCGTCGGCAGCTTTTTTCATTTTATATAGATACGGCTGCTTTGATATGAGGATGCGGATCGTAGGAGATTAATTCAAAATCTTCATATTTAAAATCAAAAATGGAGGTAACTTTAGGATTAATCAACATCTTAGGTAGCGGTCGAGGTTCACGGGTAAGCTGTAATTGTGCTTGTTCTAAATGATTATTGTATAAATGTGCATCTCCAAAAGTATGAACGAATTCGCCTGCTTGTAGTCCAGTAACTTGGGCCAACATCATAGTCAGCAATGCATAAGAGGCGATATTAAATGGAACCCCTAAAAAGGTATCTGCTGAGCGTTGATAGAGCTGACAAGATAGAGCACCATTATTTACATAAAATTGAAAAAGACAATGACAAGGACTGAGCGCCATTTCAGATAGTTCACCTACATTCCAAGCATTGACAATCATTCTGCGAGAATCAGGATTGTTTTTGATGAGTTCTACCACTTCTTTGATCTGATCGATGGTTTTTCCATCCGGAGTCTGCCAGCTACGCCATTGTTTGCCGTAAACAGGACCAAGGTCTCCATTTTCGTCTGCCCAACCATTCCAAATTTTCACACCATTATCTGTCAGATACTTGATATTGGTATCTCCATTAAGGAACCATAATAATTCGTGAATAATGGATTTAAGGTGTAATTTTTTGGTGGTAATTAATGGAAAACCATCTTTTAGGTTAAACCGCATTTGGTAGCCAAAAACACTTTTGGTGCCCGTACCGGTTCGATCTGTTTTATTATTCCCATGGTCTAGGATATGTTGAAGTAGTTGTTGGTAAGCTTGCATGACAAAATATTTGTTGACCGCAAAATACTATTTTTAAAAGCATTTTTTTAAGAAAATTGTCATAGTTTTGAACTATTATTTCCGCTAAAGCATTCTAGTAAAATGAAGTGGTTAAAAACTTCAATTGATAGGTTTAAATCAGTACTTAGGGTATTTTGCATTTTTATACGTCCTTTATATTATGAAAAAAAATTCTTGGTTATTTTTGGCTCTTTTGTCGCTTCTCCTTGTAACAGAGAGTGTTGCGCAAACCTACGAATGGGAATTTAAGAAGGAAACCAATGGGGTTCATGTATATACTCGAGATATCGCCGATTCTAATTTAAAAGCATTAAAAATCATCCTAGAAATTGACGTATCCGTAAATTCAGTTATGTCTTTATTGATGAATACGGAATCTTATTCAGAATGGGTCTATAAATGCAGCTATGCAGGGCCAATAAAAACAAATTCTAGCTTAAACACCATAGATTACTACCAAATAGACTTCCCTTGGCCCTTTAGTGATCGAGATTTATATACCAATACAGTCACCACGATTCATCCTGAAACCGGCGTCATTACTTCTAGTTCAACGGGTCTAGCCGATTATGGTCCTCAACGATCTGGATACGTACGAGTCCCAGAACATTTTAATCAATGGATTATCACTCCTGTTTCACCTACTAAAACCCATATAAAATACTTTTTACAGAGTACACCTGGAGGTGCTATTCCTAATTGGTTGGTAAATTTAGCCGCAGATCAAGGGCCCATCAAGAGTATGCAAAAATTTCTAAAATTAGTCAAACGTTCTCCTTATTCTGATAGTGGAGAGTGGTTATCTGACCATGTGGAAATGTCTTCTCCTGAAAAACAAGAGTAAAATTTTTACTAGTTAGCTTCTAT
>JALZUU010000218.1 GCA_023300665.1 Saprospiraceae bacterium
AATGAACAGAAAAAGAAAGAAAAGGTCGAAATTATTGGAAAAATTTGAATGAATAAACTTAGTCATTTTTTCATTAATTGAACACTCTAGCTAAAAGCTAAAAGCAAATAGCAAAAAAATAATTTCAATTAAAATGGTTTAGTTAATAATATTGATTTTATTATTTTAGTAGCTTCATAATTAATTGATAATCAATGGAAAAGGTGTGGTGATTGGTCGATTTTGATCTTTAGCAATCAAAAAGAATAATCCACTCTGATTATCTGGTAAAACGATTTGCCGATTAGTTTCAGTATTGGTTTCACTCCAAACTGTTTCGCCATTGGGACTGATAATAGACAGTGTAATAGGCCCTGAAAGGTCTTCAGAGAGGATTACAGAAATAAGACCTTGACTTGGATTTGGAAATACTTTTATACTAGAAAGCGTTGGAGTATTATCAACACTGACGGCTAATGGATTCCGAACCAATTTTAAAATTTTATTACTGACTAAACGGTTTTCTACCATGCCACCCCAAATATATTTGATAGAATCCTCTATCTCTCCTAGGCTTTGCAAATCCATCGGAATAGAAGGCGCAAACTCTGGGCTAAAATTTTGATTAGAAGGATCAAATCCAAGACTACGATTTGCTGGTGATACGGGTTGATTATTGCTATAGGCAAGACCATCAAAATTATAGGTAATTTCTGAACCGCCTAACCAAAAAATCTGATGGTCAACTTGCGTCGCAGCCGTCCGATAGCCAACGTAAGGAGTCGTCATAATGCTCCATGTTATATCCGTTGGATCATTGGGATTGATAACTCCTTTTCTAATTTGAGATTGAATCGGAAAAGGATTTCCCGATGGAAAAGTAGCACTGGCTCCACCAAAATAAAAAATAGTATCTCCGATAATCGTTCCACTAGCACCAAAAGATTTATAATCATGATTGTTTGGAATCGAAGTAGCTGCTTGCCAAGTATCCTCTTCAGGGGAATAAAATTGTACGTTGGGAACATTAGTCGTATTGCTCCAACCTGTAACCAGATAAATCAAACTATCTCGCCAAACGGCTTGTACCTGATCATCTACCGGTACGGGAACGACCGCTCCATCTGCTAAATAATCATTCGCCGTCACATCAAAACGATGAATAGCTGGAGAGGTAATTTCATTTCCATTCGTCAATACTCGATAACCACCAATGATGTAAATAATATCTCCAATTCGACTGGCTTTAGCAGCAATTTTTCCGAGCCCTCCGGGTAAGTTAGGAAGAGATTCAGTAATTCCTGTTTCGGTATTAAAACGCCAAGCTTTACCATGAATTCCTCCGGCTGCTTTGGAATTGTCAATTCCAGAAAAACTATATAACCAAACCGTATCATTCACTTTAGCTGCAGCAACGGCATTATTAGAAACTCCTTCTGGGGTAGTTCCTATTTCTGTAATTTCCCAAGCTTGAGCTGCGAGTATGATAGGGAAGAGTAGGAGGGTGGTGAGTAGATACTTCATGTTGTGTTGAGATGTTTAATCGTTGAGCTTTCTAAAAAGTGTATTTCTACAGGAGTTCGCAAAACCTGTCCTGAACTTGCTTCGGGAGATAACGCGTATATCTTTTAACGCGAAGCAATTATATATTTTATTCTTGTTAAATAAGATTTAGAATTTCTGTTTTTCTACTTATTAGAGTGGACTCATCGTTGAATCGCTTGATTGAATCTTTGGGTATATTTTAGCAGAGACCAAACCTATGAATAAGTTTGGTCTCTGTTATAAAGTCGAGGACTGTTTTTATTGAATTTTAAAAACTATAAAACCTAGGCTCCTTTAATAATTTTAATTTCTCCAAATTCTTCGCTGACAGTAATTTTAATTACCCGATTTCTTCCTATTTCTTCAGTAGAAAATTCAGTGGATGCTCCGTCTACTTTTATTTGTTTTCCAGTAAAAGGGCAACCGTAAATTTCTAGATTATAGGTTTTATAATCTACTTTGAAATTACCTTGAACATTTTGGGTAATTGAAAAGTTTTCATCACTATTTGCTACCGTAAAAGTTTTATCAGAATAGATCTCATGTTTATAAGCATATCCTTCGCCTTGATCTTCATATAGACTAGACTGATATTCTCCATCTGTGTAGAAAACCTTTAGCGTCACTGCGTCTGTAATTTTTTCACCCGTATGTTGACGAACTGGATAGAATGGAATTACGGAGCCTGGTTTTGCAAAAATTGGAATAGAATCTAAGTCTACATTAATTTGTAACAATTGATTTCCAACATATTTTTTACCATTAAATAAATCATACCAATCTCCAGCAGGCAATTGAATTAAATGGGCTCGAACATTTGCTTCTAAAACAGGACTTACCAGTAAATCTTCTCCCCAAATAAATTCAGGTCGATCGGCATCAACTATCTCTGGATAATCAAAAGCTAGTGGTCGCATCAGTGGCGTTCCATCTTCACAATATTTTCTAAAAGCGGTGTATAAATAACCCAATAATTCATATCGAACTTCAATCGCTCTACGCGTATGAGCCGTAAATTCTTCGCCGTAAGTCCATGGCTCTTGCCAAAGTTGTTCTTCTTCTTTGATTACATAACCACTGATAATTGCTGCACCATCCACATTACTACCCATAGAATGGATACGATACAAAGGATGGAAAATACCAAGTTGTAACCAACGGGTCATCAGTTCTCCATCTGGATCTCCGTGGAAGCCTCCGATGTCGGTACCAACAAAAGAGAAACCACTGATACTCAACCTTTGACATTGCACATTAGCAAGCCTAAGATGATTCCAGCTAGAGCGATTATCACCCGTCCAAACAGAAGAGAAACGTTGTCCACCACTATAAGTAGCTCGGGTGATAACGAGTGGTCGCTTTTCTGGTTTTAAGTCTTTTAACCCTTGATAAGTCGAACGCGCCATTTGCATTCCATAGATATTATGGGCTTTGTTATGATCGGTTGCTTGACCCTCATAATCATGTTTTACATTACCAGGGAAAGTTTTAGCATCGATTTTAAATACCGCAGGTTCGTTCATATCATTCCAAAAACCAGCGACTCCGGTATTGACATAAAGGTCGTGGTAGAGTGGTCCCCACCATTCCCGTACTTTTGGATTGGTATAATCAGGGAAGGCACAAACGGAAGGCCATACTGGACCGGTCATTAGTCGACCATCAGGCATCTTACAATACATATCTTTTTCAAGACCATCTTGATATATCTGATTATTAGGATCTACACGGATACCTGGATCGATCATTACGACTGTTTGGAAGCCATCTTCTTGCAAGTCGCTAAGTAGTTTTTCTGGGTCTGGAAAATAATTATAATTCCAAGTGAAAACTCGGTATTGATCCATATAGTCGATGTCGAGATAAATCGCATCACAAGGGATTTTTTCTTCCCGAAATTTATTTGCTAAATCTCTTACGCGTTTTTCTGGATAATAAGACCAACGACATTGGTGGAATCCAAGTCCCCACATTGGAGCGAGTTCAGGAGTTCCTGTAAGTCGGGTATAGGTCTTTGCAATTTCGGTTGGCGTGCTATCGTAAATAAAATAGTAGTTTACCTCGCCACCATCTGCGGTGAAAGAAACCGTATCATTTTCTTTTGAATCAAAATCAAAATGAGATTTATAGGTGTTATCGAAAAAGATACCGTAAGCACCTTCCTCATGCATCCCATAATAAAACGGAATTGTTCGATAGAGTGGGTCGGTATTTTGATCGTAAGAAAAAGCATCAGAATTCCAGTTGACGAAATGATGACCTCTTAAGTTATTGGGTTTTGTTTTATCTCCAAATCCTAAGAAGCGTTCATCCGTGATGGCTTTTTTGGTAATTCTTACTTTTTCTACTCCTTTTAGAATAGTAGTTTTGGTATAAAAACCTTCTGCATCTTCGTTGATTATTTGACCATCTAGGTCTGTAAATTTAATGGAGAGATTTTCTTTTTGGATCAAGCAAATCATTTTTTTCGTACGGATCATGTAGTGATCTGCTTGTTCGAAAAAAGCTGGTTCGATGGCTGCAGGTTCAAACTTTGGATCGAGTGCGTAGGAAAATTCTGGTTGAAAAAATCCATCATAGCTATAGGTTAGTTGGAATAACCCATTTTCTAAAATAGTAATTCTTAAAGTAACCTTGTTTTTACAAACAAAAGTAAAACGATTTTCTTTTCTAGTTGCTTCGACTATTTCGTCCGCCGTATGTTCTTGATAAACATCGGGATATCGGTCGGTACCATTCGCAACACTTAACGGAACTTCACCTGCTGGTTCAGTGTCCGAAATGATTGATTCAGGAATGACAATGTTTTCTTCGAGTTGTTCTTGATGCTCAATTGGATTTTCCATCAGAGAAATTAGGTTTGAGTGTTAATAATAGGTTAATCGTTGAGGTGTTAAATTGTAGAATTTCGTATTAAAATAAAAAGCTAAAGTATAAACTAAATAGCCACAAAGTCACTTAAAAAATTAAAGAGTTGCGCTCTATTTGTGTCTTTGTGGCTATCGAAGCTGTTTAAGAATGAAGCCTGCCTTCGTGCCTCTGGCAGGCAGGCACAATGGTTGCGGCTAAGTCATTGACTGCCAATACTTCACAAATTTATCGG
>JALZUU010000219.1 GCA_023300665.1 Saprospiraceae bacterium
TCCAAGTAACTGTATCTCCTGCATCTACGCTTGGCCCAGTAGGTGTATCTGCATCTACTCCATTTGTAGATTTTTCTATTTCTACTGCAGTGCTAAGACCAAAGTAATGACTGTCATCAGTAGCGCTCTGAACTGCTAAGTTATGATCTAGACCAGCAGCTGTTCCAGTATTTGCATACTGCCCAGCAATAGCAGAGCCTGTAGCTTGATAAATCCAAGTCTCTCCAACATCTAGAATTGAATCGTTGTTATTATCTCCAGTTATGAATACAGGAGTTACACTTGCATCACTATCAGTTGCGCTAACAGATGTTAATGGAATATTACCACTGTTCGTAACAATGTATTCCCAAGTAATTGTTGAACCAGTATTAACAAATGGACCAGTAGGAGTATCTGCATCTATACCGTTTGTAGATTTTTCTATACTAATAGATGGTTGGGCTCCAAAGTAATGACTATCATCAGTGTCTGCTGCAGTGTTTCCAGCTCCATCCTCTCCAGTAGCTGTTGCTGTATTCATGTACTGGCCAGCAATAGCAGTTGCGCTTGCACCAAAAATCCAAGTTTCACCTGGGTCTAATTTATTATCATTATCAGTATCTCCACCTGAGAATGTTGGAGTCACGCTTGCATCACTATCAATTACATTAATGTTATCTAGTTCAATGCCAGCAGTATTAGTAACAGTATATTGCCAATTTACAGCAGTTCCTACATCGATGTTTTGACCAGGGGCTGTATCTGAATCTAGACCATTAGTAGTTTTTTCAATTTCAATTCCTGAAATACCACCAAAGTAATGACTATCATCAAGAGCTTGAACAGTGCTAAAGTCAAAACCTATTCCGTCTACTGTTCCAGTATTCTTATACTGTCCAGCAACAGCAGTTCCTATAGATTGGTAAGTCCAAACTTCATTAGGGTCTAAGATATTATCGCTATCAGTATCTCCATTTACGAAAACTGGTGTTAGTCCTGTATCGTTATCTAATACAACAATAGAAGAAATATCAGTGTTTCCTGTATTAGTAACTACATACTCCCAAGTAACAGCACTTCCTGGTAGAATTACTGGACCAGTAGCCGTGTCTGCATCTACGCCGTTTGTAGATTTTTCAATCTCTATTCCAATTTCTTGTCCAAAGTAATGACTCGCATCACTCTGTCCAAAGAATGCTCCAGTAGTATCTTCTGAGGTTACAGTTCCTAAGTTCATGTATTGACCAGCTGTAGCTGTGCCTGAAGCTTGATAGATCCAAGTCTCTCCCGGATCCAAGCGTCCGTCAGTGTTAGCATCTCCACTAATAAAAGCAGGCACTACACTTGCATCACTGTCTGTAACCGTAACGTTTCCAACTGAGAATGGAAGAGCATTTGTTACTGTGTAAGTCCAAGTAACAACTGAGCCAGCATTAATGCTTTGACCAGGAGCGGTATCAGAATCAGAACCATTAGTATCTTTTTCTATTTCCACACCAGGGTTTGCACCGAAGTAATGACTCTTATCAAAATCTGAAGCAGTATTAGCGTTAACATCTTCTACATCTACGATACCGATATTGCTGTATTGTCCAATTCCTGCAATGCCTGTAGCTTCATAAATCCAAATCTCACCTGCATCCAGTATGCTGTTCGTGTTTGTATCACCTGAAACGAAAGCTGGGCTAACAGATGCATCACTGTCAGTTACAGTAACTGTTGTAATTGCTACATTGCCAATGTTTTGAACTGCGTATTGCCAAGTGATTGCATCACCTGTAGCTAGCACTGCCCCGCTAGGATTGTCTGAATCTAAACCGTTAGTAGTTTTTTCGATATTAACATTTAGAGAGTCATCATTGTTAATGAAACCATCTGCGATATTATCTGTGAAACTAACTCCTAGACCTCCATCAACTATGTTGCTTAGAATTACTTGATAAGATTCGTTTGTCTCTAGCTTAGTATCACCATTGATTACAACTGTAATAGTTTGAACTTCTCCGTTTGTTCCAGCAAAGTTTAAAGTGCCTGAGTTAGCTATGTAATCAGCATCAGCGACAGTTGCTGTTATATCTGCTGTAGCAAAATCAACATCAAGCCCAGTAGTAACATCACCAGTTAAAGTTACGCTAAATACTGCATTTACAGTTCCAGAGTCAGTTTCAATAATTGTTACATCGCTAATTGCAAGACTAGCTGTATCATCATTAGTGATTGTTCCAACACCCTGAGCGTCACTAATACTTAGGTTACCAGAGTATGAATTTGAAATATTACTTAAATCAAGATTAAAGACCTCATCAGGCTCCACTGTTGTATCGCCATTTACTGCGATAGTAATAGTTTGAGTTTCTCCATTACTTCCTGCAAAGTTTAGAGTGCCTGTGCTAGCTAGGTAATCAGAATCTGCAATAGTTGCTGAGCTGTCACTTGTTGCAAAATCAACATTAAAACCAGTATCTGTATCACCAGTTAGTGTTACAGTGAATACTGCATTGACAGTTCCACTATCATCTTCAACAACACTTACATCATCGATTGCAAGACTAGCTGTGTCATCATTAGTAATTGTTGCGCTACCTTGAGCTTTAGCAATTGTTAAGTTGCCAGCAAAGTTATTAGATAGGTTCGAAATGTCTACTAGTAGAGCTTCATCAGCTTCAACGATAGTATCTGCGTTAACTACAACTGTAATAGTTTGAACTTCATTTAGAGTTCCTGCAAAAGATAATGTTCCAGAGTTAGCAACGTAATCAGAGTCAGCAGTTGTTGCAGAGTTATCGCTAGTTGCGAAATCAATATCAAAGCCAGCATTAGTCTCACCATTTAACATCACGTTAAATACCGCGTTTACTGTTCCACTATTTGTTTCAACCAATGTTACATCATTAATTGTTAATGTTGCAGCATCATCGTTAGTGATTGCTCCATTTCCCTGAGCTTTTGTAATGCTTAAATTTCCAGCAAAGTCATTAGATAGATTTGAAATATCTATTAAGAATGCTTCATCAGCTTCAACAAGAGCATCACCGTTAACGACAACTGTAACAGTTTGAACTTCATTTAAAGCTCCAGTAAAGCTTAACGTTCCAGCGTTAGCTACATAATCTGAATCTGTCACCGTAGCCGTGCTATCACTTGTAGCGAAGTCAACATCAAAGCCAGCATTAACTTGGCCATTTAACATTACGTTAAATACAGCATTCACTGTTCCACTATCAGTTTCAATAACTGCAACATCGTTGATAGTTAAAGTAGCAGCATCATCGTTAGTAATCGTTGCAACACCTTGAGCTTTAGTAATAGTTAAATTACCAGCAAAGTCATTAGTCAGATTTGAAATATCCACAAAGAATGTTTCATCAGCTTCAACAACCGCATCGCCATTCACAGCTATTGTAACAGTTTGAACTTCGTTTAAGGTTCCAGCAAAACTTAGAGTTGCAGAGTTAGCAACATAATCAGAATCTGCAACAGTTGCTGTGTTGTCACTTGTAGTAAAGTCGACATCAAAACCAGCGTCAACTTGACCACTTAGAGCTACGTTAAATACTGCGTTTACTGTTCCACTATCAGTTTCAACTAAGCTCACATCATTAATAGTTAATGTTGCAGCATCGTCATTCGTAATAGTTGCATTACCTTGCGCTTTCGTAATACTTAAGTTTCCACCAAAGTCATTAGACAGGTTTGAAATATCAACTAAGAAAGTTTCATTTGCTTCAACAAGTATATCTCCATTTACTGCTATCGTAATAGTTTGAATTTCATTTAAAGCTCCAGTGAAACTAAGAGTTCCAGTGTTTGCAATATAATCAGAATCCGCAACAGTTGCTGAACTATCGCTAGTAGCAAAATCGACATCAAAGCCAGCGTTA
>JALZUU010000220.1 GCA_023300665.1 Saprospiraceae bacterium
AGTTGTAGTTGTTGTTCGTAGAGTTGCGCAGCCTTTGTAAAATCTCGGGTCTTAACTACTTGAGCAGCTTCTGCATCAAAATCCGCTACTCGCTTGGCAATAACTCCTAATAATACACCATCTACTCTTTCTTCATAAATCACATTGGTAGGCGGAAAGTGTCCATTCTCAATTAGTCCTTTATCGACAAATCGGGAAACCCACATAAAGTAGTCCGTCTTATATTTAAAGCGATCCGCATAAGCCACATACCCAGGGGTTGCGTTCGGCGCTTCTTGGTTCATATAATGCCGAAGAGGTTGGTAAGCATTAGTCCGTACGATAAGGTTTTCTCCAGCTTTAAGTCGGGGTTCGTTTTCCAGTAACCAGTCCGTCATATTCTTTACAGAAACCATCCAATAATCGGTTTCATATTTTCCGTAGGCATTTTTTAAACCACCTGATAATTCATTAAAATAAAGTCCTTGATAAGGATGATTTTTTACCATCCAAAAAGCTGGTAAGGCCAATAGAATCGTCAAAATTCCTGAAGCGGCCAAAGCAGGCATTCCGGGTTTGAGACTGATCAACCGATGCCAACCCCAAGCAGCCAACGTCGCGAGTACGGGCATGACAAACAAGAAGTGACGCATCCCGTCATATAATTGAGATCCTTTGAAAATCGCATAACTTACTGGAAAAATAGCGGTAAACGCCAAAAATCCAAGGACCATTCTTTTATTTAGATTAAATTTTATAAAATAAAAAACTAGGAATAATACCAATCCTAAAAGCATAAAAATCGGCGCGGTAATCATAATCCAATGTGGAATATAAGACCAAGGCAATTCATCTGACCACAAATGTTCTCCATTAAATAACATTCTAATACTGGTAGAAAAATTAGACATTTCACTCAATGCCTTAAAGGGGTTACTTAACGGGGCTTCTTGCGCGTAGGGCCAATACAACATTCCAGCAAAATAACCACCGATCACCACAAATAATCCAGTCAAGAAAGTTCGGCTAACGACTTTTGTATTTTTCAATAATGGTCTTAAATCATTTTTCAATAAAAAAGATAAAATGGTAAATAAACCAAAGTAGGCAATAAGTAAGATACCTCCTACCCTTACGTTAATCGCGGAGGCAATTCCGAGCACTAACAATAAAATTGTTTTTTTACTCGGTCGAGGCAATTGCTCCATAAATCTCAACATATACAAGAGCGTAAATACATAGGCGGCGGCGAAAGGAATATCTTTGGGATTATTCATGGCATGACCAAATATTCGAGGGGCAAGCGCAATAAATAATAGACCAAAAAAACCAGCCCTCCAACTACCTGACACTTGTCGTGCTAATAAACCTGTAAAGAGCATTAATAAAAACCCAACAAAACTATTGAAGGCATGTCGCAATTCATAAACATCCCAAGATGGAAACCAACTATGTAAACGAGCGGCGTAATAGTCAAACATTCCACCGTAAAAATATAAGTTCTTATAATTTAGCGCGCTGTCATCCTTCCCATCGGTATCAAACCAAGCCATCACTTTTTCTCCATATTCTTTTTGTACATGTTCATCTCCCGTAATTCCGTAATCAAAACTAAGCATCGGCATCAAAAAGAAAAGCGCCACTGCGGTAACTAAAAACAACAATCGATAATAAGAAGGATCACTTGCGTTCCAAGATTTACTTTTTAATTCTTGAATGGGTTGTTTGACAAAAAAGTCCCAGTTAACTCGAAGAGAGATAAAAACCGTTTGCCAAAACATTTTAATACTATCGGTAAATAAGTTGATTTTAGAATCATCCATTGCATCCCATTTGACGGGCATAGACTTGATATTATAACCAGAGAGTTTCGCTCGGTAAAGCAATTCTACATCATGGGCCCAACCGTTGGAGCGCATTTCTCCAAATAATTTTTGCGCTGCCGCTTGCGGATATAATTTAAACCCACATTGAGTATCTCTTAGATTGAGGTTGGTAAAAAGTTGAATAAAAAAATTAAAGATCCACCCAGCCAATCGTCGGATACCTTGTGCCTCGACTGTCGACTCTGCATGTTCTCTCGAACCGATTAATATTTCTTGATCATTAAAGGTCTTTTTAGGCAATTGCTTTAACCACTTGTTGAGTTCTTGGGGGCGAGTGGCCATATCGGCATCCAACGTAAGCACATAATCGCCGGTAGCAGTCGCCACCCCAGCTTTAAGGGCACCACCTTTTCCTACATTTTCAGGCAACTTTAAGAAATTAAATTGCGTACCTTCAGAGAAATTATTTGGAAATTTTTGTTGAACAAGTTTTGCCGTTTCATCCGTACTACCATCATCTACTAAGATAATTTCCAGTGGGCTTGTCCATTTTTGGTCAAAAGATTTGAGGGTTTTAAGCAGGTGATCTAACCTGCCCGCCTCATTGTAACAAGGAATAACGAGAGAGAGCGTCCCCTTGTGTTGATAAGTGGTGGTCGGTTTAGCGGTTTTTTTACCTTTGATGGTTTTTTTACTCATATAAAATTCTTTGGCAAAACAGAGACAAATATAGGGAAAAAAACTACATTTATAGGTAGCTTTGTGCCAGCTAATTGACCTAATTAACTTACAAAGCCAATTGGTCCTTGTCTCAACCAAAAACTAGGACTTATTAGCCCTCTAAAATAGATTTTTTAAGCATT
>JALZUU010000221.1 GCA_023300665.1 Saprospiraceae bacterium
TTCAGACAAACTTTAAAAAACAAACGATTGAGCTGGTCTTTGATGAATTTTTACAAGTTAAGCAAGCAAGTAAAGAAGTCATTATCTCTCCACCTTTAACTTATAACTTAAAAACCCGAGCCAAGAATAAATCTGTTATTGTTGAATTTGATGAGAAAGAAACACTGCGACCTGATGCAACTTATACGATTAATTTTGGGGAAGCGGTTCAGGATTTTACGGAGGGAAATAAAGTGAATGATCTCACCTTTGTTTTTTCTACTGGAGATTTTATTGACTCACTATCTGTAGATGGTAAGGTGACTGATGCGATAACCGGAAAGCCAGTGGAAAAAGCTATTGTAATGTTATATGATGTGATGGAAGATAGTATAGTTAGCAAAGCCTTGCCTTTTTATTTTGGCCGTACGGACAAGCAAGGAGTTTTTAAAATAAATAATGTAAAGTCGGATACCTTTAAAGTTGTGGCGTTACTAGAAAGTTTTACGAATTATAAATTTGATAATAGTGGAGAAAGTATCGGTTTTTTAGAAGACCCAATTATGGTCAGCGATACCACTAAAAATAAAATTGCTATTCGTCTTTTTCAAGAAGAAGGAAAAAATCGACTTATAAAAGTTGATAGTAGTCAATATGGAAAACTGAAACTTATATTTAGCAATGACCCAAAATCTGCTTCAATCGATTACGAAGTAAAAGACATAGAAGTATATCGTGAAAATCTAAAAGATACACTTTTTGTTTGGCACAATACGGGAGTTACAGACGCTTGGCCATTGGTGGTTAAAGTAGATAGTTTGCGAGATACAATATTGGTGCGAGGAGTAGAACGAGATAGTTTTTTGAAAAAAAATAAATTAACCATCACGAAAAAAGAACGTCCTCCTGTTGTTAAAATTAATCCGTTAAAATCATTGCCGATTGGATTTACTAGCCCATTAGAAAGTTTTGATACTAGTAAAATTCGACTGTACTCAGATTCCCTAGTTACTCCGCTTCCAATTATGGTGACGATTGATAGTTCGGATCGGAAAAATCTTTTGATTCAATATCCTTGGGCGGATACGAGTTATTATTTTAGCATATTACCTGAAGGGGTAACCGCATTGACTGGACTGATTTATACCGATACTTTTATACAACGTTATGAGCCATCTCCTCGTGATGTATTTGGAGACTTGACGATAAACTTTAGAGATATCCAACCAGAAACCAACTATCTTTTGGAATTACTTTTTAAAAATGATAACTTAGTAGAATCGTTTTCAGTAGCTAATGATACACTGATTGTAAAGAAAATAAATGCATTGCCTATCGGTAGTTATAGTCTACGGGTAACTAAAGATCGGAACAAAAATGGTCGTCGAGATTCGGGTAATTATTATCGAAAAGAACAACCTGAAGAACAACGAGTAACAACACTGGAAGAACTACGAGCAGGATGGGAAGTGGATACAAATATTGATCTAGAAAAATTATTTACCATGCCAGAAAAATCAGAGAAGCCAGAAGGAGCGGAAGAAAATAAGGATAAAGAAGAAGTGCGGGGTAGAGAAAGAAATTAATAAGAAAATCGTGTTTATTTAAAATTAGTATACGATTGAAACTCAATTTTTTAAAATGATATTAAGAGCGGAAAAGTTAATAAAAAAATACAGCGGACGAACGGTAGTAAAAGAAGTTTCCGTGAAGGTTAATCAAGGCGAAATCGTTGGGTTGCTAGGACCTAATGGTGCTGGTAAAACGACTACTTTTTATATGGTAGTAGGTTTTGTAAAACCAGAATCAGGACGTGTATTTTTACAAGATGAAGATGTTACAGATTTGCCGATGTATAAGCGGGCACAGAAAGGAGTAGGGTATTTGCCGCAAGAACCCTCTGTGTTTAGAAAATTGAGTGTAGAAGATAACATTCGCAGCGTATTAGAAATGACCGATTTGTCAAAAGCGGAACAGGATGCTAAGCTAGAAGAATTGATGGATGAGTTTAGTTTGCACAAGGTTCGTAAAAATAAAGGAGATACTTTATCAGGTGGAGAAAGACGACGAACAGAAATTGCCCGAGCCTTGGCAACAAGTCCAACCTTTATTTTATTAGATGAACCTTTTGCTGGAATTGATCCTATTGCAGTTGAAGATATTCAATATATTATTGCTCGACTTAAAACCAAAAATATTGGTATCCTGATTACCGATCATAATGTCCAAGAAACTTTGTCGATTACTGATCGTGCGTATCTAATGTTTGAAGGTAATATTCTTAAAGCTGGAACGGCAGAAGAATTAGCAGCAGATGAGATGGTTCGAAAAGTCTATTTAGGAAAGAATTTTGAACTAAAAAGAAAAGTGATTGATTTAGATAGGTGATAATGAATAATGAGATAATGAATAATGAGTTCACTCCTGAAAGTAAAGATCTTTAAATTTTTAAACAGTTGTGATAAATTAAATATTCATAAAGTCTTTACGTTTAAAGATATACACGTTAAAGAATCTCTGCGTAATTTGCGTTCTCTGCGAGAAAACACTTCTAGGAGGAGTCTCAATAATTAATAATGAGATAATGAATAATACACTTTAACGTTTCATTGAATGAATCTCTAGCTTGTAGTAAAAAATAGATAATAATGTCCGCCAATTCAAAACCCAAAATTCAAAATTCAAAATTACCCTCCGGTCCTTTCTTCTTTTTTTTATTTTGGATAAGCTGTTTTATATTGCCAATGTCATGCGTAGAAGAAACGGAACGATTGACCAGAGCAGAACGCAAGGTTGTGGACACTTTGGTGGTAAAAGAAACTAAAATTTTGCGATTGGTAAGTGATAGCCTTTGTGATTTGAATTTTGAGGCTTCGGTAACACAGGTGGTAGATTCAATTTACGAAAAGCGATTGAAAGAAATGAAAAAAATTCTTGAACAATGAAAAAAGGAATTTTACTTTTGTTAATATTGGTTTGTCTTGTGATGACCATGGGATTTCAAAAACAAGATTTTTCGGATCGACAAGCATTGATTCAGGCAAAAGCCGATGAACGAGTGGAAGAATATCGAATCACTTTACAGAAGCGTTGTCGTGATAAAGTAATGAAAGAAGCGAGTCTTCGTGTAGATTCTATTTTGATTGCTCGCTCTGATGAGATTCATACAGTGGATAGTATACCGCGTCCTGCTAGACCCATTAAGCCCATCAAACCAGCGGTGCCGATACTAGAAAGTTCAGAGCCGATTGTTCCTATTCTTAAAGATAGAAATAACAGTATAAATAATTGATGAGGTTTATCCTTCTAAATCGTGATCTCCTCGATGCGCCTTGTATCTTCCTTTTCCAAATTTGGTCCCATTGAATTCCATAGTAGCCTTCAATAAATTTCTTTCTTCTTCAGGGAGTTGGTTAAAATCTTGGCATTTTTGAGAACAACAATGGTTGTGCCTTGCTGCACAATTTTCACATTGAATAAACAGAATATGACAGGCTTCGTTGGCGCAATTGAGGTGGGTATCACAAGTGTTTCCACATTGGTGACAACGTGCAATGATCTCTTCGCTGATTCGTTCGCCCATTCGTTCGTCGAAAACAAAATTCTTTCCTTTAAATTTATTTGGCAATCCTTTTTCGTTTACCTGACGAGCATATTCGATAATTCCGCCGTCTAGTTGAAAGACATTTTTAAAACCTCGATGTTTATAATAAGCACTTGCTTTTTCGCAGCGAATACCTCCTGTACAATACATGACAATATTTTTGTCTCGATCTTCTGCTAACATATCTTCTATGATAGGCAGTGATTCACGAAAGGTCTCCACATCGGGCGTAATCGCTTTTTCAAAATGTCCTACCTCGCTTTCATAGTGGTTGCGCATGTCGACAATTACCGTATTGGGGTCATCGGCCAGTTCATTAAATTTTTCTGCATCCACATGTGTGCCACCATCGGTTACATCAAAAGTCTCATCGTTTAAACCATCTGCGACAATCTTATTTCGAATTTTAATTTTTAATTTATAAAAAGATTTTCCATCATCCTCAATAGCAATATTTAGTCGTATTCCGTTTAAAAAATGAATAGCATACAATTGCTCTTTAAACATCTCAAAGTTTTTTTCTGGCACAGAAATTTGAGCGTTAATTCCCTCTGTTGCTACATACGCTCGACCAAAAACACCTAGTTCTTGCCATCCTAAAAATAACTGATCTCGAAAAGCTTTTGGATCTTCAATCTTTGCATACTGATAAAAGGACAAAGTCGTACGAGCTTCCGTACTTTCCTTGAGTTGTTCTTTTAAAACCTCTTTACTAACTCTATTATAAAGTCGCTTTTTCATTTTTTTGCTATTTGCTATTTGCTATTTGC
>JALZUU010000222.1 GCA_023300665.1 Saprospiraceae bacterium
CTCTGAATAGCCTAAGCTATTGAGATAAAAATAGCAGAAGATCCACGTTATCAATGACTTGTCCGTAACCATTGTGCTTCATTTTTAAACAGCTTCATTGTAATATCTGGAAAAGAGAATCTAGTGTACCAGCGCTTTCAAGCTCTGTCTCTGGAATATTTACCAACCATTGGTCTTTTTCTTTTATTAAAAAAAAAGTGTCAGCAAATATTTCTTCCATTTCTTCTACTTGACAAAAACAAGTAGCATCGCCACCATCAACTTTACAATTAATTTCGCGAAAGATAGAAGTTGTTTCTTCTGTAATGTTTCCTTCCGTAAGTACCTGACTGATCCAGTCGATCCACTCTTGCGTATTTGCTGTACTTAGGCGCTTGGCTTGGGTAAAATTATTTTTATTGATCCAAATTTGCCATTGTTCAATCACCGCAGCAGGTTCCTTTGGTAAAGGAGGATCGTTTTGACATTTTGCAAAAGCGAAAACGATAAACCAAGAAAAAAAGAAAAATAAGACCTGGCCTCTTTTCATTTTAGTTGCTTAGCATGACAGGCATTACCAACATCATGATATGTTCGCCATCTTCTTCTTCGCTTGGTAAAAGAATTCCTGCACGAGTTGGTGTTGATAATTCCATTTTAATTTCCTCACTTTCTAACACATTCAACATTTCAATCAAAAACTTAGCGTTAAAACCAATCGTTAGTGGTTCTCCTTCGTAAGTACAGTTGAGTTGTTCCGTTGCTTCATTAGAAAAATCTAAATCCTGTGCAGAAACCGTCAAACTACCATCATTTATATTTAGGATAACCTGATTAGTTGTTTTATTGGCGTAGATCGCAATACGTTTAAGCGAAGTCAGAAAATCCATTCGATTTGCCACTAGCAAGTGCGGATTTTCTTTTGGAATGACTGCGTTATAATCTGGGTAACGAGCATCAATTAATCGGCAAACCATATTGATTTCTCCAAAAGAGAAAAAAGCATTCGCTTTATTAAAAGCCATCTTTACAGAATCATCCTTACTAGAAAGTGCATTCTTTAGCAGTGTTAGTGCTTTTTTAGGAATAATAAAACTAGTAGAAACCTCGCCTTTTGCTTCTTCAAAATCGTATTTCACCAACTTGTGCGCATCCGTAGCGACAAAGATCATTTTACTAAAATCAACCTGAACATAAACACCAGTCATAGCTGGACGAAGCTCATCTGAACTGGTAGCAAAAAGTGTTTTATTGATCGCTTTAGCTAATTTTTCGGAAGATACTTGCACCGTATCTACTTCTTCTGGTTCAGGAATATTAGGGTAATCACCACCATCTTCTCCGGCTAATTTATATTTACCATAATGAGAGGTAATCTGAATACCAAAATTTTCTTCATTTACTTCAAAAGTAATAGGTTGTTGAGGTAATTCTTTGAGCGTATCCAGTAAGATACGAGCAGGAATTGCTACGACACCATCCTTATCTGCATTTACCTCAATCGAAGTACGAATAGAAGTTTCCAGATCGGTAGCCGATATAGTTAGTTTCTTATTTTCAATGGTAAATAGAAAGTCCTCCAGAATAGGTAGTACTGGATTAGAACCGATTGCTCCGTTGGCAACCTGTAGATGCTTTAGTAAGTCGGAAGAGGATACACTAAACTTCATATTGTGCTGTATGATTTTATTATGAATGACAAAAATACGGCTAATTCCTTACTTTTTATGCCTTAACTACCAACAGGTTGTGGATAAAATGACGCTATTCAGTATAGATAGACTTAGGTAATTTAGGTTAGGCTACTATTTTTACGTTCCTTATCGTAATTTTGTGCTTTGACTAATATCTTTTTATCAATATAAAATATGCTCAACCGAAAAACACCACCGCCAATAAAGGCGGCTGATAATTTGCTATTACCCAAAGCAGCGGTTTCCTATTTAAGAAATAATATTCCCGTTCATACCATTAGTATGGGAACGCAAGATATTGTCAAAATTGAAGTCGTCTTTTTTTCAGGTCGACCTTTTGAAGATAAAAAAATGGTTGCTCGCTCTTCTTCTAGATTGCTTAAAGAAGGTACTAGACTTAAATCTGCCTCTAAGGTGGCCGAGCAAATTGACTTTTATGGAGGAACCATCAATATCCCAGTCAATTTGGACACAACGAACATTACCTTCTATAGTCTTAGTAAACATCTAGATAGTTTACTTCCTCTCTTGGGAGAAATAATTTGTGAGCCTAGTTTTCCTCAAGAAGAAATAGACGCTTTCATTGCGAATAGTCAGCAACGTTTGAAAATTGATTTATCTAAAAACGATATTATTGCTTACCGAAATGTTACAGAAAATATCTTTGGCAAAGATCACCCTTATGGCTATAATAGTGCCCCTGAACTTTATAAACAATTTAGTCGAAAAGATCTAGTAGAACACCATCACAGAAGCATGGTTTCTGGGAATACGATGATCTTTTTAAGTGGTAAAATCAATAATCAGGTACTAAAAAAAGTAGATCGTTATCTAGGAGATATCCCTCAAGGACCGAAGAGAGAGCGAGTGTTTTTTCCCGAACCACCAGTCGCTGTAAAAAAGGAACATCTTCATCATTCGGATACGGTTCAAACTGCCATTCGTATTGGACGACGATTATTTAATCGGGCGCATCCAGATTTTCATGGAATGTATGTTCTGAATACTATTTTAGGTGGATATTTTGGTTCTAGGTTGATGGTAAATATTCGAGAGAAAAAAGGATATACCTACAATATCTATTCTTCGATGGATACCATGATGTTTGACGGATATTTTTATGTTGGAACGGAAGTGAGCAATGAGTTGACTCAAAAAACGGTCAAAGAGATTTATCACCAAATGGAAGTCTTGCAAAATGATCTAGTTAGTGAAAAAGAATTATTGATGGTGCGCAACTATCTTTTAGGTAGTTTATTGACCATGCTGGATGGTCCGCTCAATATTATTAATGTGGTAAAAGAAACAGTTTCGGAAGGAATACCAACCAATCATTTTGAAAATTTAGTAAAAACTATTCAACAGATTTCGCCACAAGAATTAAGAGATTTAGCAGGAAAGTATTTTCAAAGAGAAGATTTTTGGGAGTTAACCGTAGGAATGTAACCTTTAATTAACCCTATCTTGCCTTTTTTATTATAACCTGCAAATAATTTATTAACTTAGACAAAATTTGTTTTCTTTTGCAAATAGGAAATAGCATGCATATTTACATAGTATATATTATTTTAATATGTATTTTGCTTTGAAAACTACCTCACTTATACCAAACAGACTATCAACTTAAATGCTCACAAATAGGGAAGACTATTAATGAAATTATTCAGCTTTTTTACACAGGAAATTGCTATTGATCTGGGAACAGCCAATACGCTTATTATTCAAGATGGGAAAATCGTAATTGACGAACCCTCTATTGTTGCAATCAATCGTCGTACTGGTGAAACTATCGCCGTAGGTATGAAGGCGATGCAAATGCACGAAAAGACCCACGAAAATATAAAGACAATTCGTCCACTCAAAGATGGAGTGATTGCTGATTTCCAGGCTGCAGAGAGTATGATAGAAGGGATGATTAATATGATGGGAAATAAACGAAAGTTTTTTACCCATATGAAAATGGTAATCTGCATTCCTTCTGGTATTACAGAGGTCGAAAAAAGAGCCGTATTTGATTCTGCAGATCATGTAGATTCTAAAGAAACTTACCTTATTCACGAACCTATGGCTGCCGCCTTAGGAATTGGTTTGGATGTAGAAGAGCCAATCGGAAATATGATCATTGATATAGGAGGAGGAACGACAGAGATTGCGGTAATCGCACTTTCAGGAATCGTTTGTGATCAATCTATTCGTACTGCTGGAGATGAATTTACAGCAGATATTATGAATTATATGAAGCGGCAACACAATATCTTGATCGGAGAACGTACCGCTGAGCAAATAAAAATTCATGTGGGATCTGCTTTACCTGAATTGGATAATCCACCAGAAGATTACGCAGTGAATGGAAGAGATTTGATGACTGGAATTCCAAAACAAATTACGATTACTTACCAAGAAGTTGCACACGCACTAGATAAATCTATTTCAAAGGTCGAGGATGCAATTTTAAAAGCACTTGAAACAACTCCACCAGAGTTGGCTTCTGATATTTATAAAACGGGTCTTTATTTAACCGGTGGTGGCGCTTTATTACGAGGGTTGGATAAAAGAATATCTGCTAAAACGAAATTACCAGTAGTAATTGCGGAAGATCCATTACGTGCAGTGGTAAGAGGTACTGGGATTGCCTTAAAAAATACCGATAAATTTTCGTTTTTGATTGACAGAAAAAGTGTTTAATCAAAAAGAATATTTTCATATTAGAGCTTGTCTAAATTTTACAAAAATTAATGGAAGTTTAGACAAGCTCTCAACTATCAAACCTAAAAATGTATTTTTGTGCGGAGTCTGGTTCAGTTTCTGGTTCAGTATGGTGGAGTCGGCCTCTTCTTCGTTTTAGAGGCAGTATGCCTTTATCTGGTGGTCAATTATAATCAGCAGCAGAAAGAAATTTGGCTGAACTCATCTAATATTATTTCTGGTAGTATTCTCAATTTTAGGAGTGATATTTCTCAATATTATAACCTCTCAGATTTTGCCGATAGCCTCGCAGCAGATAATGCTCGACTAAAAGCGCGTCTAAATAATGCTCAGTTTGTCCAAACTATTCTGATGGACTCTGTCAAAGATGTTGAAAAGCAACAACAATTTACTTATATCTCGGCTCGGATTGTAAATAGAACGATTCATTTACACAATAATACGTTTACCATTGATCGGGGCCATAAACATGGTATTAAACCACATATGGGCGTGATTGATTCTAATCCTGGTGGTGGTATTGTTGGTATTGTAACCAATGTATCCGATAATTATAGTGTGGTTATGGCTTTATTACATCAAGAAATAAAAATTCCAGCGGCGATTCGTCGTAACCAATACCACGGCTTTCTTGCTTGGCAACCCAGTAATCCAACCACCATTAATCTTATTGATGTTCCTAAACATGCAGAAATTCGTCGAAGAGATACCGTCGAAACAAGTACGCATTCAGCACTATTTCCAGCAGGAATTCCAGTAGGAACTGTAGATACTTTCTGGCAAGATCCAGGTAGTAATTTCCACACCATATCTGCCAAATTAGTCAATGACCTTGGTAATGTTCAATATGTTTATGTCGTTAATAATTTAATGAAAGGTGAAATCGTAAAACTAGAAGAGGAGGCGAGCGGTGAATAATTCAATAATAAAAAACGGAATTCGCTTTGTATTTTTGGTACTGGCTCAAATACTCATTTTCAAGAGTATAGATCTTGATACAAATGGCTTTAGTTATTTTACGATCTTTATCTATCCAGTTTTTATCTTATTGTTGCCTATTCGGACACCAACAGTGCTCGTTGTTTTATTGGGTTTTTTTCTTGGATTAACAATAGATGTCTTTTATGATTCGTTGGGAGTTCACGCAGGAGCTAGTGTGTTTTCGGCGTTTATTCGCTCGACGATTCTTCATGTATTAGAACCAAGAGGTGGATATGAAGTGAATGCTAGCCCAACAAAATCAAATTATGGAATAAACTTCTTTTTTAAATATGCGGCAACTTTTATGTTTTTTCATATAGTGGTATATTTTTCATTAGAAATATTTACACCAGTTTATTTTAATGAAATTTTTATAAGAACTGGATTTAGTTTTATTCTTTCTATTTTATTCGTTATTATTTACCAATACTTATTTAATCCAAAAGAATAGATGGCAACAAAGGATATGTACAAAGATCGGGGAAGAATCATTCAAGGTATTTTTATCTTGGCTGCTGTTTTTTTGATTTTAAGTGCGCTAAATATTCAAGTGATTGATCCAGAATATCGTGAGCGAGCGCAAGCGACTACCGTAAACAAATATACACTCTATCCTTCCCGTGGTCTGATCTATGACCGTAATGGAAAACTATTGGTCATCAATAATGCCATTTATGATCTTAAGGTCACCTACAAACAGCTTGATCCAGCGATGGATACATTACATCTTTGTAAAATCTTAGATATTGATCGAAAGACTTTTGAAAAAAATATTAAGAAAAACTTCCGTAGCGCTCGTTATTCCAAGTCGGTTCCTTTTGTTTTTATGAAGAAAATTTCTGCTCAAACTTGCGCATCCTTACAAGAAGTTCTCTATAAATTCCCTGGATTTTCCTTACAATTAAGAAATGTTCGAGGATACCCACATCGCAATGCTGCTCATGTACTCGGGTACTTAAGTGAAGTGAATAAAAAACAGATAAAAGCCTCTGATGGAAAATATCAAGGGGGAGATTATATTGGTTCTACTGGATTAGAAGCATATTATGAAGAAGAATTACGTGGAAGAAAAGGAACAAAGTTTATTCTAAAAGATAACTTGGGCCGTAGTGTAGGACCATTTAAAGGTGGTGCTCAAGATTCAGCGGCTGTTTCTGGATTAGATCTTATTAGTTCGCTTGATATTGATTTGCAAGCTTACGGCGAGTCACTACTCAAAAATAAGACAGGCAGTATCGTGGCTATTGAACCAAAGACAGGAGAAGTGTTATCAATGATAAGTGCTCCTACGTATGATCCAAACCTACTTACGATTAACCGCGATCGTGGAAAAGCATTTAACTATCTATTACAGGATTCTCTAAAACCCTTTTTAGATCGTTCCATTATGGCGGAGTATCCACCAGGCTCTATTTTCAAAACTTTGGTTGCCCTTGCAGGAATGGAAGAAGGTACAATGAGAGAAAACACAGGACACGCTTGTAGTGGAGGATACACATACAATGGTACTACACGAGGATGTCATCGTCATGCCGCACCTTATAATTTAGGCATCGCGTTGGAACATTCTTGCAATAGTTATTTCTTTCAGGAATTTAGAAAAATTATAGACCAAAATGGGTTTTATAATCCTGAACCAGGAATGGATGCTTTTGTAGATTATTGCAACGATTTTGGATTGGGAGAACCCTTGGGAATTGATTTGCCTAACGAATCCGATGGAAATGTTCCTACCACAGAGTATTACGATCGACTCTATCCAAAAGACAAAGGAGGATGGAAATCGCCGACGATTATGTCTGTGGGAATTGGTCAAGGAGAAATTCAAATGACGACCCTACAAATGGCAAATCTGGCAGCGATCATTGCCAATGAAGGATATTATTATGTTCCGCATTTGGTTCGTGGGTTTAGGCCTGCATCGACGCGCATTGCGCCCCGCTTTCAAGAGAAAAAAACAGTTTCAGTTAATAAGTCCTTTTATCCCGCAATTTCAAATGGAATGCGTCGTGTAATGCGTTCAGGTACTGCGAGTCTAGTTAATATTCCAGATATTGAAATCTGTGGAAAAACAGGTACCTCCCAAAATCCTCATGGAAAAGATCA
>JALZUU010000223.1 GCA_023300665.1 Saprospiraceae bacterium
CCACCCTTACGATGTCTTGTTTTCTTTCTCTTTTTAAAATTATCAGGACGATTTGGATTAAACGCTTTTGGTTTTCTTCCTTTGCTCTTTTTCTCTGGCATCGGTGCTCCTTCTGAAACATCTGCCATTACTTTTGCACCATCTACTACTTGGGTACGAAGACCTTCGATTAACTTATCCGCGTATTCTTTTTCAATTTCAAAATAAGAAACCTTGTCTTGAATATTGATTCGACCAATCGTTGCTTCACTAGAATCTAAAGTATTATTAATGATCCCAATCAATCGTGCTGGGTGCATTTTTTGACTACTTCCTAAGCTGATGACTACTTTGGCAAACTTGGCATTTTTAACCGAAGTTCGGGTAGGACGAAATGGTTTTTCTGATTCGTTTCTTACGTTGCGTTCAGACTGCTCGCGGTTAGAGCGGCTATTCGCACGACGATCTCGACCACGATCACTACGGCGGTCGTTCCGATCTCTTCTATCTCCTCGACTATCCTCGTTCCCGTCAAGGTTTCTAGCTGTTTTATAATATTCTAAAAATCGATTAAACTCCGTAGAGACAAAACGTTGGATCAATTCTTCGCGATCCATTGCTTCTAGCTTCGCATAAATATCTGGTAAAAAAGGTCCAATTTCTTTTTCGTTGACTTCTACTTCTTGAATTTTGTCAATCACTTTCATCAGTTGTACCTGACAGATTTCTCTACCTGATGGTACTGATTTACGTTGAAATTTAATCCCTGCTTTATGCTCTGCATCGCGCATTTTTCGCTTCTCTCTAGAATGTATAATAGCAATAGAGATTCCACTATTTCCAGCACGCCCCGTTCGACCAGATCGATGAACATAGACTTCTGGATCATCTGGTAAATTATAATTGACAACGTGTGTAAGCTCATTTACATCCAGTCCACGGGCAGCAACATCGGTTGCTACCAAAATTTGTATATGTCTTGTTCTAAATCGATTCATTACCTCGTCACGCTGCGCCTGTGAAAGGTCACCGTTAAGTACATCTGCATTATAACCATCAGACATTAGACGGGCGGCAATGTCTTGCGTTTCTCTTCGAGTACGACAGAAAACGATCCCGTAGATACTTGGGTTTACATCTGCAATTCGCTTTAATGTTTCGTATTTATCTCGAGCCATTACGTAGTAGTACCAGTGCTCAACCGTACTCGCTCCAGCATTTACACGCGCCACGGAAATTTCTTCTGCGTCGGTCATATACTGCTTAGCAATCCGAGAAACTTCTTTTGAGATCGTAGCAGAAAAAAGTAAGGTTTGTTTATCTTCAGGAGTCTCTGAAAGAATCGCATCCAATTCTTCTTTAAAACCCATGGTCAACATCTCATCTGCCTCATCGAGGATCACTTGCTGAATTGCGTCTAGTCTTAATTTTTTTCTTTTCAATAAATCTCTGGTTCGACCAGGTGTTCCAACTAAAACATGTACCCCTCTACGAAGTGCAGCTAGTTGTGGTTGAATACTCGTGCCACCATAAGCAGCCATGATTTTTATATCTCGAGAAAACTTAGCGTAAGATTCTAAATCTCTAGTAATCTGAATGGCCAACTCACGTGTTGGACAAAGAATGATCACCTGTGTATCTTTAGAGCTCGTATCAACCTTGTGGAGTGCTGGCAAACCAAAGGCTGCTGTTTTTCCAGTACCAGTCTGTGCCAAAGCCACTAAATCTCGGTCGGAAGCTAATAAGATAGGAATTGCTTTTGCCTGAATAGGCGTGGGTGTTTCAAACCCAAGGGCGGTTACCCCTTTTACTAATTGTTCGTTTAGGCCAATGGCCGCAAAATCGCTCATAATAATTAAAGTTTAAGTAACAATAGGTCCAGCGGATGATCAGCAACTTGGTTAACCGTTAACCATCGGCTGGAATTTGCTTGAACTCTAAACTGTTACGAGTTATTAGGCGCTACACTTCCTGTGCAGCGTCCTTTTTTTAATTGAGGTGCAAGAATACGAAGAATAAACGGGTTGTGGTTGGGAATTTGGGTAATCGGTGGGATTTAGACTAGAATTGTGTTGAAATACCAAGAATACGGTAGGTTTTGGATTTGTCTTTGTTCGCGTTAGATTGTGCAGATCTGTGGTAATGGGTGGTTTGTATCAACATAAATACATTTGAGACACATAGAGACAATTCGTGAATTGTCTTTACGTGTCGTTCAAAACTACAACTCAACGCTTGAACACCGCCATCTACGCCTTTAGGCCGCCGTCTACGGGCAGCGCTACTCCATTCAAGTAACTAGCTTCTTTGCTAGATAGCCAGCAAATGGTTTTAGCGACTTCGGATGCTTTGCCGAATCGTTTCATCGGAACAGCCATTTCCATCATCTTAAAAACTTTAGGATCATCCGCTAGGCCACCCGTTCCCATCTCTGTATCGATGACAGAAGGACAAACCGCATTGATTCGAATATTGAATTTTCCGTATTCGTGGGCGGCTGTTTTGGTCATCCCTACTACTGCGTGTTTGGAGGCAGCGTAGGCACCCATGCGGGGAGCGGCACCGATTCCAGCGGCGGAGGCGGTATTAATAATCGAACCGTTTCCTTGTTCTCGCATAATTTTCAAAGCAGCTCGCATTCCATAGAAAACACCAGTTTGGTTAACCGCGATTACTTTATGCCACACCTCGTCAGAGATCGATTCAAAAAAGCAGAGGTCATTCGCAATACCTGCGTTATTGATCAAATGATCCAAACGATTATATTTTTTCATACAAAAATCAAAGAGGGCTTCAACAGATGCTAGATTCGCAACATCGACTGGATGAAAGTGAGCAGTTGTGCCTTGGCTTATTAACTTTTCGACTAGTCTGTTTCCTGCTTCTTCGTTTTGGTCAGCAAGAATAAGGATGGCTCCTTGATCTGCAAATTCTTCTGCGGTGGCTTTTCCGATTCCGGCAGAAGCTCCGGTGATGATGGCAACTTGATCTTTGAAGTTCATTTAGGTGTTATTTTTTGTGGTTTGGAGGTGGAGGTGGAGACAATTCGTGAATTGTCTTTACGTACGAGAAACAAAAAATGCACGAAATGGTTATTTCGTGCATTTTCTATTGATAATAATCATACTATTGAAGCTATGCTTATTCAACGGTGATGGTTACGCGGTTGTTGATTGCGATACCTTCCGGTGTTTCGTTGTCTGCTTGTGGATCTTGAGGACCAACTGCATTTCTAACAACTTGCTTAGAGCTAAATACTTTTCCTTTTTTGTAAGAGCGAATAATTCTACGAACTCTTTCTACCCGTTTCTTAGCGATTTTCATTTTGTCGCTTGAGCTTCCTTGGTTATCAGTATACCCATTCACGGTAACCACTGCATCTGGGTTAGTTGCCATGTATGACTCTAGATATTCCATGATTTCCATCAATTTAGCATCTTCTGAAGAAAAATCAACCTGATCTTGTTCGAAATAGAGTGTTTGAGATTCATCAAAATTAAGTGTTGATCCAATTGCAGCAGCAGC
>JALZUU010000224.1 GCA_023300665.1 Saprospiraceae bacterium
GCACCGTCCCGAAAGCGTTCGGGACGAACCTCAAAATTTGCTTCGTCTTGACAATCAAGCACTTATCCTCACCTTTTGTGAACATTCTTAAACAGCTTCTCTATTTAAAAAGCTATAAACCCCCCTTTTATGAAAAATATCATTTTAATTATATTAACCATTAGTGTCACTTCCTTTCTTTCTGCTCAATCAATTAGTGATGCTTTACGTTTTAGTCAAACTGAGACTGCTAGTACGGCCCGAATGGCTGGTATCGGTGGTGGGATGAGTGCTTTAGGAGGTGAATTTTCGGTCATCAATGTTAATCCAGCAGGATTGGCTATTTACCGAAGTTCTGAGTTTACGATTACTCCTTCATTGGATTTACGAACGACCACTGGAATATTGAGTGGTAGAAATGACTCAGAGAGCGAGAATGCATCAACTTTTAATTTTAGTAACGTAGGTGTCGTTTTAAATTCTCAACCAAAAGGAAAATGGCGAACTTCTAATTTTGCGATTGGTCTTAATCGCATCGCAAATTTCAAAGAAAATTTCGATTTCAGGGGACAGTCTTCTGGATCAATGGCTGATCAATTTTTAGAATTGGCTAATGGTTCTGGTGGGGCAGTATTAGCAGCAGGAGATTTAGATGATTTTTTGGCTGGGCCTGCCTTTGATGCGTTTGTAATTGGTGAAATTTTTGACGATGAGGGAAATCTTGTAGAATACTTTAATGATTTTCAAGAAGCAGAGCCTGGCGCGGAAATAGAACGATTACAAAGCTTGGAACGAGAAGGGTCGATTAGCGAAGTATCTTTGTCTTTAGCAGGTAATTATCGAAATAAATTTTTGATTGGAGGAACCATAGGAATTCCAATATTAAATTATACGCAATCTAGGAGATATGAGGAATTTGATCCAGGAACAGAGTTTGATGGCAATATTCCTTTTTTTGAGAGTCTACAATTTACTGATACCCTACATACTTCAGGTGTTGGGATAAATGTTAAACTAGGAATGATTTATTGGCCAACCCCAAAAATCAGAGTTGGTGCTGCGGTACATACTCCAACGTTTTATTCATTGACAGATTTTTATGATACCACTGTTAGTTATACCCTTACAGAGGGAGGAGTCACTGAATCGAGAAGTGGATTGCCTTTCGAGCCTAGAAATATAGATTATGGTTTTCGAACGCCATGGAGATTTATTGGTAGTGGAGGATTAATTATTCCTAAGGTTGGTTTATTGTCGGCAGAAGTAGAGTATGTTAACTATAATAGTAATATTTATAACTTGGACAAAGATGGAAATAGTGATTTTGATCTAGATCGGGAAGAAGTAGTCAACGAGGGGATTAATGATGAGTTGGGTTCAGCTATAAATATTAGAGTTGGAGCGGAATATATGATTAAACGATTTTTGGTGAGAGCAGGATATAATTGGTTAGGTTCTGCATATAATGATCGTGATGCATCGCGTAGCCGGATCAGTGTGGGAGGAGGTTATCGAGGAGATAGATATTATCTAGATCTAGCGTATGTTAGAGGGATTACTGAGTCAGAATATTCTCCTTATGATTTATTGGATAATAATGCAGAACAATTGGTGAATCGAGAGTTGAGTAGTAATAAGATATTATTTACTTTAGGTTATCGATTTTAAAAGTGTTTTTTACCAATCAGTTTGTTCGTAACCATATCAGTGGTATAATATTTGATAATCTTTAATTTGAGATTCGGCTAAACGAATCTCAAATTTTTTTGTAAATACGTGATGAAAATGAGAAAGCTTCTAGCTTTACTATTGATCTTTATTGGATTTTTTGTTGTGGATGCACGTGCACAGCAAGGCAATAGTAAGGCGAACGCTAGAGGAAGTTTTGGAGAAGTAGAAGAACGTCGCCTTTTAGAATCTAAGTGGAAATATACCTACGCGATTCATCTAGAATCCAATACAACGATTCATAAAGCAGAGCATTTTTATGAATATTACCTTTATTTTCGATACAATTATACTTATCAACAATATCTGAATGGTCGCCTAACCAAAGGTAAATTTAAGATTGAAGATAGAGAGCTGATCTATAATTTTAAGCATATTAAAAATTTTGTGGTAGCGGAGTTGAGTCGGAATCGACTTGTTTTGGAATTTACACAACCAAATAGTAAAGGAACTTACCAATATCATTTTGTTAAAGTAGAAAGTAAAGATGCTCCTTTTATTAAACCTGCGAATGAACTTCCTGATGTGATTGTAGAGCGGGATGAAAAGAAAAAAAGTGGAGGTCTATTTAGCTTTGTGAAAAGAAAAAAGAAAAAGCGAAAAAAGAAAAAGAATCGGAAAAAATATAAGGAGGACCGAGTCTATATTAATATTGAATTGATTGGAGGTGGTTATTATGGTGGTGTTGATCCAGTGTTAAGAGATTATATTCATATCAAAAGTGATGGTCGTTTAATCAAAGAGTTTAAAACGGTTAGTAAAGGATTAGATGTTACTCGGAAGGATATTTCTAGAGAAGAACTTGAAGCTTTTGCAGAGTTTGTAGACAAAAAGGGGTTCTTTGAGCTAGACCGAATCTATGATTGTGACAATAGTATTTGTCAAAAAAGAAAACAAGAAAAACCACGCCCCATCCCGCTTCGTTTAGCAATTGCTTACGGAAAAAAGAAAAAAGTAATCACCCTGAGTATTTGGGGGAAAGACCGTCACAAGGTACAATATGTAGATTACCCACCTGCTTTAGAAGCAATTATTGAAGCTATCCAGCGAATGGCACATCGAATTGAGGTCAACGAATCCTGATTAGATACTTTACTTTTACAAAAATTTTCTTCTAAATTTTAATAGAATTGATATGCTGGCACAAAATTACGTGTACATACAGCTATTTTATTGTATTAACTTACTCAAAAAAAAAAATTTGCATTCTCTTTGATTTGCCCTATCTATGTAAGAATTGATAATTGCTTGTCTATACAGATATAATTCTATATCTTGGCAGTAAATTTCTAAGCAAAAACACAAATTTACATCCCATTAAAGAACTTTCTGTTTTGTTGTTATTTTCTATAGGGCAAGTCCACACTTAAGTTTACTTATGGTGTGGGCATTTCCCTTTTAGAAGGCTAAAAATTTAGCTTTAGGCAATAAAAACAACAGCGAAAGTGATCACTGCAAGGATCAAACCGTACATGAAAACGGCGTAGCAGTAGCTTAGATAACGATATTTTTTAGCCAATACAATTCCCAAATAATAAAGGTCGCGAGTCATTGAACTATAAAGGAAATCTTCATCCTTAATCATCTCTAACATTCCCCAATGATAGTCATCGAGACTCATATTGTAAAAATTACCAAAGAAAAGTAAATTCGCATTTCGTTCTTCAATATTTTTTCGAGTGAACCGACCTTCTGTAATTTTAGGTCGAGTAGAAAGGGTAGCAAAGATGATTGCAACTAGACAAACCAAAAGTAAGACCACCGTAGGGATGATTAAATTTGGGATATCATTAAATTTTGGAACAAGCGTAGAAAGTGAAATAGATACAATGATTGCGTTGATACTAAGCATGATATTCGCTTTATTATCTGCAATAGAACTAAGATTGATATGTGTCCGATAAGTAGTTCGATACATAGTTTCTACACCACGGCCTAGACTAATTTCTTTTAGATTAATATCACTTGAATCATTTTTACTGGCAAGATCTGTATAGGAAGGTTTTTTCTTCTTTTTCTTTTTCTTGGTGCGAGTTGGTAAATCATTGGAAGCGTTAGCT
Source organism: Saprospiraceae bacterium (assembly GCA_023300665.1). Classification (GTDB taxonomy): domain Bacteria; phylum Bacteroidota; class Bacteroidia; order Chitinophagales; family Saprospiraceae; genus JALZUU01. The sequence goes on from JALZUU010000224.1 coordinate 3,768, forward strand.
TTGGACGCATTGATATATTTTTTTTGACGGCGTTCAAGTTTTTGGATATGTTTATTTTTTCGAGCGTCATATAATTTCTGTCCAACTTTAGTTTTAAAAGAGTGCGCTTGCATGAATCCAAGCTCGAAATTTACCCATTCTTCATCCGTCATTACCATATCTTTAGTCATGGCAATTTCTTGTCTGATGCGTCCGCAACGATCCCAATAGTTTCGTCGCCCTAGATGGCTCAGGTCAGCATCACAGATTATTTTCTCTAATTCAGTTTGTGGTGTATAATCTAGATTTGTAGCACGAATACAGCTTTGGATCTTTTCTAGTTTGTCGGCTGGATAACTAAAAGGTTCTAAGAAATTTGCTGCATACTCACAACTTCTTTCCTCATGTCCTTCTTTTCCTTGATCATACCCCATATCATGAAACCAAGCAGCAATCTGTAAAATCTCTAATGATTCTTCATTAAGGTTCATCGCTTTCCCAATCTCAATGACTGCTTCTACAACGAAAATGGTATGTTGTAAATCATGAAAGGCATAACCTTTTGGAACATTACGGGTAATGAAGCTAACAGCATAAGTTTCGACGTCGAGTAAAAGATTGTTTTCCAAGGTATATTATATTTGTTGCCATAAATATAATCAAATTTTGGATTTTTATATCATCAATCAATTAATCTGCCGATCTGTAAAAAGGGTATGCTTTTGATGTAGTGAAACTAGAACAAAACTGACAATCATTAACAGAAACCAAGCACCCATCTTTCCGAAGGATACTAACTGCCAAACTTCCGCCTGATTTGGATACTGCCATACGTTGGCATAAGTCCCGGCGTTTTCAGCTAACCAAAGAAAAAAAGAAATTAATACAAAGGACAAAAGCATTGGCATTTTCCTTTCTTTTCGATAAATCATAAAATGAACTTGGGTCTTGAAATAAAACAATCCGATCAAGCCAAATAATAAATATCGAAAATCATACATAAAGTGATGTGTGAAAAAATTGATATAAATCGCAATTGCTAAAAATATAGTTACCGGTAAAGGTGGATAATTGGTGTATCTTAATTTCATGATTTTCCAAGAACGTGCAATAAAACTCCCTACTGCTGAATACATAAATCCAGTAAAAAGTGGCACATTTCCAATCTTAAAAAAACACGCTTCAGGATATTGCCAACTACCAATAGAGGGATGGGTTTTGAATAATTCCATCAGCGTAGCTACCACATGAAAAACTAAGATGACTTGGGTCTCTTTCCAGGTTTCTATTTTTAAAATTAATAACATAATTTGAATGAAAATGGCTCCTAGAAACAAAAGATCATAACGAGCAATGATACTGAATTCAAAAAAACTTGTCAATAAAATCAGGGCTAATAAACTACCACCAAAGCTAGTTGCCCTCGCCTGTTTGATACCAAAAATTAAGAATTCATGCAGCCGACCTCCACGCAAATCAGGAGACAATAAACGCTCAGACCAGTAAATAATTAACTGATTAAAGTATACATCAATCGGTGCTTCGTTTGAAGAAAGTCCACCCCGATTTTTGGGGTGGACGGACGAATAGAAAGAGAAACTCATAGCTTAATATTTAGAGAGAAAGATTAAATAAATTTACTTT
>JALZUU010000225.1 GCA_023300665.1 Saprospiraceae bacterium
ATTAGGGAGTTGGTGTAAAGTCAGATTATTCCTAGAAATATAAAGAGTATTATTAGTGCTTTTTTCATACTCAACTCATTTCCTTAACTACTTCCATTATCTCCTCAGACACTATTATCAATTTATTTTCAATCGTCTCCGACAAGAAAGGTAAGTCATCAAAGTCAGGTTTGGGTGCTATGATGGCTTCCAAGATGGAGTATTTGGGCATAGTGGTTTTTTCTTTATTCCATTTAGAATCTTTTAATAATTCCCAATAGTTTTTTTGAACGGTTATTGTATTTCCTAAGAGCCAGATTTCAAATCTCATCTCTAAATGATTCAACACCAAGCCTAATTTTAGTTTTTTAGATTTTAAAAAATCGTTGGTGTAATAAAAATAAGTATAGTCCATATATCCGTGAAGCATCCCAGAAAATGAATATTGTTTAGACAGGCCTTTGATAAAGTCTACTCTTAGCTTCCCAACAAATTTCACTAGTTCGTTATAAGCGATTAGGATGTCTCCTTTTTTGAGTTGTTGGTGATATATGGTGACGTAGTGATTTAGGTTTTTCATTTTATTGGTTTATTAAAAATTCAATAGCCCTCTAAATCTAAACCCTACCCTATTCCCCAACCTTCCTTATCCACTTTTCTAACGTCTGCTATGGTTTTAAAATTCTGAAGGAATTTAAAAAGCTTATTTAATTCGTCATCTGATGGGTCTCCTACAAAAGATTTAATAATTAGAGCGTTCTCTTTACTTTCAACGACTTTAAAAGGTGAGTTGTCGACGATTAGCATCAACTTTTGTCCAATTCCTTTTTGTTTTATTCTTCTCAAAGGTTTGATCCATTGGTGTTCTTTATAAAATCCACCGTAATCAAACCCTTCCAACAATGGCTTTTTTACCACTTTTACAGAGCAGTTTAACCTTGTCCAAATAAACTCCAGCTGATCGTATGAGGTAATTAATTCTTTTACGGTTTCTTTCACATAATCATCCGCTGCTGAGGACCAAATAGCTACCCTAAAATCTTGGAAACATCGCTCCAAAAATTCATCTACCTTGGGTCTTTTGTAAATATGATATTCTCCAATTTTAAAATCTGCTTCTCGATTTAGTTTTGTTTTTGAGGCATGAATTAAGGTCTCATCTAAATCAAAAATCAGTAGTAATTTTTTATCCATTGGTTTTAACCTTACGATTTTTAGTTTGCTTCTTTGAAGCAGCCGCTCTTTCCTTTCTATAAGCTTCCAAGAGTACAAGATCTTTATTAATTGGATCGTGGGCAGCATCTTTGGGGGTTTGTTTTTCGATACCACAAACATTTAAAAAGGCGAACATTTTTATAAGGTGAAGAATTTTTTGATCGTCTTCAGATGTGGCGAGGGTTGGATCTTGTTTTAGTTCAATAAATCTTGCTAAGTCTTTTTTTGGATGAAATAAACTAGACTGCGCAATCGCCTTTTTTAGCGTTTCGAGCACTGCTGTTGCTTCCTTGGTATTAAAGTTCATCATTTCCACTTCATCAATGGGAAACAACCTTTTTTTATTTTTAAAATAATGCAATTGAAAAGCCAGTCCATGTCCATAGGTGCAATAAGGACAACCATTAATTCCAGAAATCGCCACCACTAATAAATGGGTTCTTTCAGGGCCCCATTTTTTTAGCGTCTTTTCATATTTAGGCATATTTTTCATAAACCAAAATAAAGATTTTCGCCAGCCGTGGATTCCTACAATATCCTTCATTAAGTTAGGTCGAAATCCCCATAAAGAGGTCCCGATAAATTCGAGTAGATTTGTTGCTAGCTTTTTCATGGTTCTGTTTGTCTTTGTTTTTTGACGCCCTTCTATCTCCGATTTTAGGTTTCTTTTTTAGAAGTTGTTTAAATCCGGAAATAAATTGTGCATAGTTAAATATACACTTAAATTTTTAGTTTTTTTAATTTTTGATAAGAAGACTTGATAGGTTTTGGATGTCTTTTTCCATAGTTTTAGTTAATATCTTTAAATCGAATACGTACCCCTTCAAATATTAACGCAGATACAGGTTCATCGGAAAGATGTTTTATCCATTTAGCGCTAAGGTTATTTTTATTAGACACCTCCTTTTGCACAAAGCGGAAATCATCCACCTCACTTTCTCCCCAAAAATACCTTCCCCCAACGAATCCCTTGTAAGATTAAAATCGGAGCGACATGTACCAAGGCTGGTTTCCAATGGTAGTGAATAAAGGCCCAATGTAAGAAAACCAACAAAGCTGCTAAGTAGCCCCAATTATGAATTTTTTTCCAGGTAGTTTTAAGCTGCTTTACCCACCCATCGGTGCTCGTAATTGCCATTGGAATCCAAATGACAAAAGAGATCCAACCTGTAAGTAAACCAACTTCGAAAAATTCTTTTGCTACTTGATTTATGGGAACTTCCACCAAATAAGCGATGGCGTGATAGCTTCCATAGGCAAATGCGGCCAATCCAAAATATCGTTTATTTCGATTCAGCCATCTAGGAAATTTATAATTCGGAAAAAGCATGACCAAAGGTGTGGCAATCAAAGAAAGGATCAAAAATCGCGCACTAAACTCCCCCGTTGCATGCATCAAACTATCATAAGTCATCCGACCATTTAATAATCCAATGGTAAACATTAACCCAGGCACCATAATAAATAACCAAAGTATATATTTACTTCTCCACCACGGAAGTGCTACGCTATTTCCTAAACTCATAGATGTTTTTTAAGAGGGAAGATAGCATTTTTTTGGTGATCTTAATTGAGGGTTTGCTTTTCTTTTTTTAAAATCGCCAAAATTGCTCCATGCCCTAAAGGGTGTTCTTGGCGATTTTTTCTCTTTTTGCCCGGTGGGCTTTTGAGGGCGGTGAGGAAGAGGAAGGTTGGAGATCAGAGGTGCGGTTATTTTTCAAATGTAAACGCAATTTCAAGGGTAAATTCAAATTTATTCCTAGGATGATTGCCCTACCCTTCCTTTTTTGTAAAGCTGTCTTCCAACACAGCTAGTTAAAAGCGCGGATTCTCCTTTAGGAGTTAGAGGCGAGTGATGGCCCCTTTTAAGATTCTTTTTCTTTTTCTTAAAATCGCCAAAATTGCCCCATGCCCTGAAGGGTGTTCTTGGCGATTTTTCTCTTTTTGCCCGGTGGGCTTTTGAGGACGGTGAGGAGGGGGAAGATTGGAGAACAGAGGTGACCTTTTTATTTAAAATACAAAAGCAATTTCAGGGGCAATTTCAAATTTATGTCTAGGGTGATTGCCCTTCCCTTCCTTTTTTGTAAGTATCCCCCCACTAAACCCCGATCTATCATAATCAGAGCATGACCTACTTCACAAAATTACGCTTTAAAATTCTCTAATATTTCTGGATTGATCCGGTGTGGTAGCCAGTCTATGGCATCAGGAGTAACTTTGTTGGCGGCTACTTTTTTGAGTAACCAATGGAGATAAGTATAAGCGTTGATATTATTTTTGTGGCAGGTATTTACTATGGAATAAAGTACGGCCAGATTTTGTGCTGCGGATTCTGAACCGGCAAACAGATAATTCTTTCGACCTAATGCAATGGGACGGATCATGTTTTCTACCCAGTTGTTATCAATTTCTAATTGACCGTCATGTGCATACGCACTCAGCCCCTTCCAACGAGGGTAAGTGTAGTTTAGTGCTTTATAAATTAGGCTCTTGGGTAATAGATTGGGGTTAGTAATTTCTTGTACCATCCATTCATCAAGATTTTTCAGGATAGGAACTGCTTCTTTTTGTCTGATTTTATGACGCTCCTCAAAACTTAATTTTTCATTACGGCAGCGTCTTTCTATCTCGTAAAGTTTTTGCACCTTTTCTAAAAAGTATTTTGCTTGTTGAGGAGCCGAATCAGTAGCATCAAAAAACTTGCGCCTGCTGTGCGCCATACAATAAATAAGTTGTATGGGTTTTTGTTTGGCTAATGTTTCGTAAGCTGAAAAACCATCTACTTGTAAAATTCCTTCGTAGTTGTCCAAGATAACACAAGCAGATTTTGCGGAACGAGTCGGTTCGTAATTGAAAGCGACGGCTTTTATTGTTGGCGCCATAAAGGCCCACATTTGACCGCGATGAGAGGCGCCTGGTTTATTTTTTGACAAAACCTGTATTCTTGTTTCGTCGCCCTGAATATATTGTTGAGCAATGATATCTTCAACTAGCAGATTGTAGATTGGAATCAAAGCCTCGGCAGCTTTATGGAACCAGTTGTACAAATTATTATTGCTAATAAACTTTATACCTAACTGTTTAATCTTTTTTGCAAAACGATGTACAGGGGTGTGGTATTGGATTTTTTCATTGATCATTTCT
>JALZUU010000226.1 GCA_023300665.1 Saprospiraceae bacterium
CCAGGTCTTCTAGTTTGTAATCATCGTTCGTATTTTGATCCCTTGGTTGTCATGGAACATTTATTGGCTTTACCAGTAGGAAAAGCAGAAATAGAAAATTGGCCGATCATTGGATATGGTGCGAAAGTCTCAGGAACTATTTTTGTTGAACGTAAAACAAAGGAAGGGAGAAGCAAAGCAAGGCAACGTATTAAAGATACCTTGCGAAATGGTTATTTTGTCATAAACTATCCAGAAGGTACCACGCATATCGATCCTCAAACCATAGATTTCAAACCCGCCCTTTTTAAAGATGCCGCGCAAGAAGGTTTTACGATTTATCCTGTGGTCCAAGAATATCAAAAGGATGAAGATGCTTGGATCGGAGACGATACGTTTCTTCGACATTTTTTCGAATGTTTTGGAAAACCAGAAACTAATATCCGGCTAAGTTATGGCTCGCCTTTAAAATCAAATTCAGCAGAAGAATTAATGGATTTATCTAAACAATGGATAGACCAAGAGTTGTTACGTGTACGTAAAGATTGGCATCATTCGGATCCTACAATGATAAAATAATGAATCAAAAAAGATGGTATAAGAAAAAACGAATTTGGGGTTTAATTTTCCTGATCAGTTTATTTTTTCTTACAAAGATGGAATGGGGGAAAATTCGTTATCATCAAAATGAATTTATCACCAAAATCAATCAAGGTAGTCAAGTGCTCGCAACTTATGGCACTCGAACCTTTGCCAATAAGACCATTCATTTTATTCAAAAAATCAATCAAAAAAACTTCCCTTTGCTCGTCATGGTACATGGTTCTCCAGGTGCGTTAAATGCTTATGAGGTCTATTTGCAAGACTCTTTACTCAATGCTAAAGTAAACATGATTTCAGTAGATCGGGCTGGATTTGGATATTCTGATTTCGGTACCGCTGAATCATCTCTTACCATTCAAGCAGGATTGATTGCTGAGATCTTAAAAGATTTTTCAAATCAAAAAATAATACTAATGGGCCATTCTATGGGCGGTCCAGTGATTGCAAAATTAGCGATGGATTTTCCGGAATTAGTGGATGCAATGCTGATGGTGGCTCCATCTATTAGTCCTGATTTAGAACCATCCAATACTTGGCGAAAGGTCCTTAATTTTCCATTAATCAGATGGTTAACACCGGATGGGTTGAGGGTTTGTAATCAAGAAATAATTCCACTAGAAAATGAACTAGAAGCAATGAGAGCCGATTGGAAAAATATAAAAATCCCCGTTACGGTGGTCCAAGGAGAAGCAGATAAATTAGTTCCGAAAGGCAATGCTTTCTTTGCTAAAAAAATGATGCCAGATAGCCCAGTAAAAATCTCTATCGTCAAAGACGGGAATCACTTTATATTGTGGAGTGAAACTTCATTAATCAAAAAAGAACTATTGGAATTATTACAACAACTCTATTAACTGAAAAATCCCCAAACCCAAAAATAAAACACCTACCACTTTATTGGTGTATTGATTGATGGTTGCTACCTTATTAACAATAATTCCACTAAACCAGATATAAGCTAAAAAAGCTAAAAAGGCACCAAGCGCAGCACCGAAAGAAAACCAAATTATGCAGGGCTGGTTTTCAAAAACCATCCCATTGGACTCCAACCATATTCCTAAAAATATCCAAAAAGGAACAATCAACATATTCATCATTCCGACCACAAAGCCTCTTAAAAAATCAAAATAATCATACGCTGCTGCTGTCTTTAACTCCTTACTTGTTTTTTTAAAAAAATGGTAAATTCCCAATATAAAAAACAAGGCGGTGGCAAACATTTTGATATAGTTTCCGATTGTTAGATTTTCCGTAAAAAAATCCAAACTATTCAGTGCAATATAACTATACACAAACTCCATTATGGTAGCACCCATGGCGATCATCAAGCCAGATTTTCTCCCTTTTTCGATGGTCTTTTGAATAACGGTGACCGTTATCAAACCAATGGGTAAAGAACCTAAAAAACTCAAACCTAAAGCAACAAAAAAATAAAAGATTAGATCCATAGTTTAATTTTTTGCGACCTTCATATATTGAAAATAAGATTGAAGACTTTGATAGGCTTCTTTCCAAGTCATGGCCTTGATTCCTTTCGCTCGTTGGGCCTTCCCTAATTGATAAATAATTTTCCAATGCTGAAAAATATCTCGATACGCTTGTATTGTAGAATAGGCTGGATCGTAAATATGAGCGGGTTCGCTGGCAATCCCATTAAATTCTAAAACTTTAAAATCCTTTCCTTTTTTTAATTGGTCAATACTCTCACATTTCATATCAAAACGACCGTAGTGAATCCCTTCCATCTGAAGCCCAATTTCATCAAAAACACTTTCTAATTGTTCATCAATATATTTATTACCATTTAAAAAAGTCGTACCTCGACAATGGTTCCCAATCGGTTCTAATTCTACTCGCTCTCCTCTTGCTGGAACATTGGATAATAGTTCAGGATAATCCGTTTGAAATCGTTCTAACTGAAAACGAGCTCTAGGATATTCATCCATTAATTTTTCAATATTGGAATTTCCATCACCTGTTACACTCAATGTTTTTTTGATACAAATCGAAGTTATCTTTCCTTTTGGAGCATCCGGATATCGGTGGTAAAGTACACTCACTTCTAATGGATAACCAATAAAATCTTGAATAAGAAAGTCAACGGTTATTTTTTTGAGATAAGCAGCCAGTTCTTGTTCATTTTCTATTTTCTCCACCAGAAATCCACGTTCTCCAACATCTGGCTTGGCAATTAAAGGAAATACAATACTAGCCTTTTTTACTTGTTCGAGAATATGTTTAAGCTCTTTCTCTTCTTTTTTAATTAAAATGGTGCTAGGAATGGTTTCATTTGGTAAGCGATTAAATATATTAATCTTAGATTCCCCCATTACACCACCTGTTTCGATGACTGGATTTACGGCACTAAAAAAGAATAGAGACCGAGAACGAATCCCAAAATAAATCCAAAAAAATACCGTTGGAATATTGGCAATATACATTGGATAATATTCCCAGTTCGTCCATTTCACATAAAAAGAAGATTGTTGAAAACGTAGCCAGATATTTTTCACGAAGAAAGTTCTTTACGATAATTAAGCGTGGAGGGAGCAACACCAAAGGATTCGGGTAGCACTAAATCTGGACGAGTGATTTTAAGGCCTATTTTGATCAAGGCTAAATGATGGATACAATGTTCGATATTATAGTGTAATTCTCTGGCAATAGTACTAGGTATTTTTTCATCACCTAATTTAGAAGTGTATAAAAAGATCTTTGTATCAAGGTCTAGGTTTTCTAAATTTGTAATAATCGTTTCAATGGCTACAATGGCGGCCTTTGGATCTTCTTCAATATTTAAATCTCTGGTTCTTAAGCAGTAATTTACCTCTAAGTTAGGTGCTTGACTCAGGAGACATTGATAAAATTCGATAAAATGCCGAGAATGTTGACCAATGGTAGAATTGGACATCAAATCAATCTTTTTAGCATATTCTGAGGCAGATAACTGCTTTAAATAGAAAATAGACTGCGTTAAAACGGCAATAGAACCTTGTATTAAGTTCATAAAAAAATTATTTAAAATCAAAGGTACTAAAATCTTAAGCTATGTGTAGATGTTAGGAGTCCGCATGGTTACATTTTATTAAAGGTTTAACGGTTTCCTTCTCTTCACTAGGAATAAATAGTCATTCTAGAGAAATAAACCCCAATAACGCTAAAATTATTATAAAGAAGTTGTTTAAAAATCATAAAATTATTGACCTTGGTAGATTGTTCAAAAAGCTTAACTTTGACCTGTTTTACACACTTCACTAATACTCAAATAATAATTCAATGAAAAAGATATATTTGTTTTTTATTTTTCTTAGCTGGATGAATATTTCAATTGGACAAGAAACCACTGGGAAATATTTTGAAATTGGGTATGAAATACAGCAATATCCTACCGGTTTTTTAAATAGCGTGCGAGGGGAAATTGGATTAGCTCCTCACCATGCCTTGGACTTTAGAATCGGTTATAATAGCTTAGATCACGAAGATTTTGGCGTACATGATTCAGAAATAGGAGGTGGATTTGGAGGTTCTTTGGGCTATCGTTATTATTTTAATTCAGAAAATAAAAAATGGTTTGTTGGAGGAAGAACAGATGTTTGGTTTAATGAGATTGATTGGATAGATTTTGATGTTAATGACAATGTATCTGCGATGGGCGTAACGGATGTGGTGGTGCTACAACCTACTTTGATTGGTGGTTTTCGATGGACGCTTAATGATCATTTTTCGTTAACACCGACCGTGGCTTTTGGGGCAGAGATCAATATTTCGACAGATGGTGCAGAAGTTGGTGAGGGAGGCATTGTGCTTTGGGGGGTTAGTTTTACTTATCGGTTTTAGAAGTTGATTATTTTTAACCGCTTTTTGCCTGTTGGCTGGTTAGCTTCCCGCTATCGTATTTAAAATTAAAGGGAAACTAACTAGTGGCATTTCTACCTTAACACACATAAATTAAAATTCACCAAACCATTACTAAATATTTTCTTGATTCTTTTTTGCCTCTTGCTCAAGGGGTCCATTTGGATATCCTAAGGTAATACATTCCAATAGGTATTCTTTTAAAAATAAGGATACACTTCCGAATCTTTCATATTGCATCGTATGAGTTAGCTCATGAATTAATAATCCTTTATTCTCCCAATGAGATGATCTGATATATATTCCATATCGATAGGCGGTTCCGATGGTATTTGTAGAAGACAGACCTACTGCTTTCATCGCTTCTTTTAGTTGTAAATTAACAGGCGATGGAATTTTATCAACCTTCAGTATTCTAATTTTTTCAATATCCTTAATCCCAATTAAATATGCATCAATTTTTTGATTTTCATTTAAGGGTACTCCTTCTTTTAAAATTAAAGACTCTTGTTCTTCTACCCACTTACAGGCGAGGGGAAAAAGGGCTTCGTATTCCTTAAATTCTTCTGAAAATATCATACCTATTTTTTATGTATTTCTAAATTTTCAATCAAACAATAAAGTTCTTCAATATTTTCACTTTGATCTCGATCAAGATAATCAATCAATTTTAAATGAATAAAAACGTCTTCTAAATACCCATAAATATTATACCTGCTCACCACTTGTCCATATTTAAAGTAATGACTTTCTCCTTGACCATAAAATTGATTGGTCCCAATTAGTGCTTTCGTTTTTTCTAGGTTGATTTTGCTCTTTGCACCCATCTTTTTTTCTAAATCTTTCTGGTATGCCTGCCGATTCAAATCATCTTCGTTCGGTTCATAATCTGGGTATACCCGAAAATAATTCATCAGACTTTCGTAGGACTGCTGATCGTTTTTATTGGTTTCAATGTTTAGTAAATAAGTTTTAGACATGGCTTTGTCCGTAAAATAATAAGTATCAGGTTCTCCGATCGAACACATAATGATCGGAATAAAGCCACAATACTCAATGGTCTGTGGCAAAGCTAGTTCAAAATCATAATCAAGGCCATTTGTTCCTTTTATTAGGTCAGTTGGATTTATAATTGTTGGATTAGAAATTCCTTTTTCAATATGAATATCTTGTTTTTTAAAATCACAATTTACATCGACCAATCTTAAGGTCTCTTTTTCCTGATGACAAGCGGTAAGTATAAAGAATAGTAGAAAGAAAAAATAGTTGGTTATTTTGGTCATTGTTTTAAATAAGATGAGTTTTAGCTTTAGAATTAAAAGGTTATTACTACTCTATCCGCTCAATAATATGCCAATAATCTGACGCTTTCATTTTCATTTCAATATTAGGAATAGCATGATAAGTATGCCTTTTATATTTTTTAAAAATTCCAAATGAATCAATTTCTATCTCTGTCATATCTGACTCTTCAATTAATTCCATCCGCATAGAGTCTCTTTTTTGTTCTTCTGGTGACAACATTCCTTTAATTGCGTTATATAATGCTAGTCTTGATTTTTTTTCAGAGTTTTCTGACTTATTCGCATCAACACCTAACCTAATTACGCTTCCAGAAGGATTGGTAATTCTATTAGAATAAAAATGTGCATTGTATATTCCTGTAGTATCTTTATTGTCAAAAATTGAAAAATAAATCGTGGTATCTAAACTTGGAATGGGAAAACCATGAAGGCTTGTCACATGGCCTAAATCATACAATAGCTTAGTAGTTTGTGTTGAACAATCTTTATAGGTCTCAAAATCTTCTAATGCAAATTTCCGTATGGTTACATCCTCTTCAGGATCTAGACAATCCGAAAACGCCCTTAATGCTTCATGAATAGCTGGAATATTTTCTTCACAATTTTCAAAAATATAGGACTCATCTTCTTCTACCCATTTAAGTTTGAATACTGGAATCTTCGTTATCTTGTCTTCAAATGCAATACATTTATCTCCTAGCATGATATTGATCCAATTCTTCCGACTATACCAATAATCATAAACCAACTGATTAGATTTTATCAGCGTTCGTTGCAAAAAGAAAGTGTCGACGGAAATCTTGTTTCCTATCGTATCAGCTCCTTCTCTTTTAAGATTTATTTTCGATACTTTGAAGGCCGTGACATTCGTATCTGCAAGTAAAAACTCTAAATTTGTATGATTTATTTTTGAATGGTAAATCGTATCATACTCTTGACAGTAAAGATTGCCAAAAATGCAAAGGCAAAATTGTAGAATTAGTATTATTCGATATTTCATTTTCTCTTATGCTGTTTTAAACCCAAGAATCATTCATCCCTTCAATCTCCTCTGCAATACGCTTATACATCTTCTTTCTACTCATTTTAAAATAAAATCCATAGAATTTAAAAAATACTTTAGCAAGAAAATTAGTGCTATCAATTTTTGAAAACTCTATGATTTCTAACCAATCATTTTTTTGCTGTAAGTCGATTGAATAATAAAAGTTCATTCCAATATATTTACTTAAAAAATTATTGGCATCTATCTCATCCTCTTGATCCTCTTCTTCTAAATCAATAATTTCATTAAATTGAAATCGCATTCTAATAGATTCGTCCCTAATAATCTCTAGGACCGTATATCTAAACTTAAGAATTATTTCTTCGTCCCTAATGACTACATCAAATTCTTCGCCTTCCGTTAGTACAGGATTATCCGTTCTAGAAAGAATTTCAATTATTTCTTCTTCGGAAGATTGAAAAAATCGCTTTAAATTATTTTTACTTAAAAAATATTCAAAGGCAATTGATTTACTTTGCTTGACTTTAAAGGTACTTTTATAGACTTGCATGGTTTTGAATTTTATTAAACACCCTCCACAAACTCCAAAAACACCTGCTTATGCAACTCCAAATCTAAATTCGGAGAAACCGCCACTCTTGCGATATAATCCTTATCTCCTTCCTTCGTCGTTCCTTGTGTAGAAGTGGCAGGAATCGTCCAATAGCAACCTTTTAATTGACCATAACTAACACAATATTTACTTTCGTTAGGAATTTTAGTAATCATTAGTTTGATCAACTTATGGTTGAGTGCGCGCTTATAGGATTCTTTTTCTTCGGCGGTATTTCCTTTGGTTGGCAAATCAAGTGAAAAAACTGAAGGCGTAAATCCTTGACTGGCCAATTCTTCTGAGACAAAATTGATCTTTGCACCTGGTAAGTTTGTTTGGATAAAATTGACAAACTCACGGGTATTTAGGTAGGCTTGGTGGATACGTTCTAACATCGAAGGCATTTGCTTTGCAAGAATTTCCATTTGAAGGTCAGTGGCTTCGTTATCCGTCAATTGAAGATTCAAATCGATCTTTTCCATTAAACTTTTTGTCTGCCGATTCCCTACACAGTAGCCTGCGGTACAAAGACCGCCACTCGGAAACTTAGAGCCACTCGCATAAGAAATCGTTCGGACATTAGACAAGATCGCTCCTTCACCCAAGAAGTGTACGTTTGGGCAAAAGGTCTGATCCAAAATAAAAACTGGATCGATGGCCGTCGTTCCACTGGCCGTTTTCCGCGTCTTACTCAAGGCTTCATTCAATTTGATCAGTTCTGGAACTTCCACTCTCGGATTGGTTGGAATCTCCGCGATGATATAAGGAATGGCATCTTCTTTAGCAAGTTTGGATAAAACCAGTTCGACACTATCCACCATATCATTGTCGCCATCTACGGGTAGATCGACAATTTCTACATTCTCCAGACAAGCAGCCACCCGACGTGCTTGGTCATTCGTTCCTCCATAACAATTCGGTGGCACCACAAACTTAATCGCTTTTCCAGGATGGTTTTCCATCGCATCATCAATCAATCCCATCATAATCGCATACTGAATAGAGAGTCCACTGGAACCGACTAAAGCAGGCGTACCGCCATCTGTGATTTTTTGAATAGCAGATAATACCATTCTTTTGTTGGAAGCCCGATCACCAGACGTAATATTCAAAGCGGTATTGGCATTCATCGCTTTTAAAACAACCTGACAATTCGCCGGAGTCATAGCGATGGTTTCTCTTCTACGGACATGTTGGATCGCGGGAATAAACGTCGGGTCTACTCCATTATTAATGATTAGAATACTTCCTAGTCCTGGATAAATTTGGGTAATAAAATCAATATTTTTTGGCAATTGATTTGAAGAAATATCTACTTTTTGAGAAACAAAAATAGTACTTCCGTCAAATTTCGATGCTTCATCTACTGAACTTACTTGCTTTAATTCAAACTCATATCCATATACTTTCCGTAATAAATCGGCATTGAAAGCCGTAGGTAAGGCGTCCGTGTAAAGGATCTGTGTTTTCCGCTTATCTAATAGATTTTTTCTCAAAATCGCAAGCATCGGGATGGTCTTAGACGAAAAGCTGATGACATTATCGGCGCTTAACTTATTCGCCCTCGCGATGGTCCACTCTAGCACACAAGACAAGGGATGTCCTAAACGGATATAATCAAAGGCCGTGGGTAACTCGTTTAAGGCAGATTGGTTGGCATTATTTGCATTAAATAGCTGCTCAAACCTTTCTAAAAACTGGGTTTTAGCCAAATTTTCTTCAAAAATATCCAGCCGATGGGTGGTGAGTTTTAACCAGTCAGTTGGGATATTATTTAGGACCGAATGAAGGTATTCTTGTAATTTCTGTTCTTGCATAATTATTTTCTTTAAATCAGGTAGCAAGATACGTTAATTAGGGGGGATTTGGGAGGGGGAAAAGCTATTTTAATTTAGAGGTTTGGTGAGTGTTGGCTCTTTTTTCTGTTTCTTTTGCTTTGGCTCGACTCGCCCCCTGACCTCCTGAAGGGGTGGTTGCTTCCTGCGCTTTTTTGTGGGATATTTTTTTCTTTTTCTCTTTTTGCCTGTTGGGCTTTGGGTAGTACTTAAAGGTGAAATTTAGGGTTCTTCTTTAAGAGTTAGAAGGGAGAAATGGCTGAATTCTTTTTTGAACATGTTTACTTTTGTTTTGCTCAACTCGCCCCTCAGTCCCCTAAAGGGG
>JALZUU010000227.1 GCA_023300665.1 Saprospiraceae bacterium
GATTCGTAGCCAAAGCTACGATGTCGATAAATTTGTGAAGTGCTGATAATCAATGATTTGTCTGTAGTCATTTTGTATTAATTTTAAACAGCTTCAATATAAAAAAATCTTAAAGTGATTGAACAAATTAGGATTGTTTTTTTCATTTTACTAACTTTTTTATTTAGATTTGTAAACAAGCCCCTTTATCTTATCTCTCGCAAGTTATTTACAAATATTTCCTACATGAAATAAGAGACTAAATAGACTCTTTAAGTAAAAAACTTGGATAGCTTCTAAGGTTATCAAATGAAGATTAATAAAAAACTGATTTAAAAATACTTCAAAATATGTCAACTACTATAAAGGCGGTAATCGTCGAAGATGAACCAAATGGGATTAAAAATTTAAAAAATTTGCTGAGTCGCTATCGGCCAGATGTAGAAGTGATCGCTACTGCGGATAGTATTACTACTGGAATTGAAATGTTTAATAATCCAGATATTAAACCAGATCTTGCTTTTCTAGACATCAATCTCGGAGATGGTCTCGTATTTCAACTGCTCGATAAAATTCCTGCGCCGAAAGGATTTGATGTGATCTTTGTAACAGCTTATGAAAAATTTGCAATTCGTGCTTTTCAATATAGCGCTATTGGATATATTATCAAACCAATTGATCCAGACGAATTGGTAGATGCCATCTCTCGTATTTTGCCAGGTAAAAAAGGACAGATTGACCAACGACTTGAGGTCTTTAAAAATCATTATAATAACCCTAATACCTTTGAGAAAATTAGTATCTCCGCCACAGATAGTATTTATTTCCGAAGCATTCGAGATATTATTCGCTGTGAAGCAGAAGATAATTATACCCATATCTACTTAAAAGGAGGGGAGAAGATAACGGCTTCCAAAACTATTAAGTTCTACCAAGATATGTTGGCAAACTATAACTTTTATCGCGTTCACAAATCTCACCTTATTAACCTCAATTATATGAGAGAATTTGTTAAAGGTGATGGTGGATATTTGGTAATGGATGATAAAAAACAAATCGAAGTGTCTAGACGACGTCGACCTGCTTTTATGGTTAGAATTAATAACCTACAAAGTGGAATGATGCTTTAATTAATACTTAGAATTAGGACCGATAATTGTGGTAGAATATTATATGTTTTTAAAAAAAATGTTTTACCAGTAAGATGGCCTATTTTGTGTTTTTTAGCACTTAATTTGTTGATAAAAAACACTTAATGTATATGTTTTTTTTAGAATATTTTATTCTGAAGTATTTTGCTAGAAAACTAGAAATAAGAAAGGAGGACTGATTTTTTGTAAAGCTAAGATAAAGATGTACATTAGCATCTAACTACTAGGTTGGGGAAAAATTATCCCAATTTATAAAACTACACAAACTATACTTTAAGATGGGAAAGAAGAAAAAACTAATGGATGTAAAACGAGATTTACAAACCATTAAGAAAAACAATCTCGGTAAGTTGATTGGAGGTAGAAAAACAAAAGGAGGAAGTCGCTGGAACACTTGTGGTGGCCTAGTTCCTCAGTAAGTTTTATTACTTTTTATCAATCAACAAAAATTAAGGTTACATTTGTTAAACAATTGTAACCTTAATTTTTTGTTCAAATGCTAATTTTAAACCTACTTCTTACTTATGTCTCAGGTACGAACGAACACCGCAGCGGTTAGAGAACTAGAACTTCGTCTGGCCATTCAAAAAAATAAAGAGCAGCGGCTATTATTACTGGATAAGTTGGCAGAGCATTTTATGTTTACCAATTACAAAAAAGCATTGACCTTCCTGAGCGAAATGAAGGCCATTCTGAACGAAACGCCTAATCAAGACTTTCTTTTTAACTTTCATCTCTATACCGCTTTCATTGAAAATCAACTCTATAATTATCACCTAGCGGATATCCATCTCAAAAAAGCAATCCATATCGTTGAAGAGCGAGGGGAAGTACATCAACAAATAGATACTTATATCGATTATGCAGGTATTTGTATTAACCTTGACCAACACAAGGAAGCAACCCTTTACCTTGACAAAGTTGGAAAATTATTAGAATCCTTTCCAAATAAAAGATTACAAGCACGATTGGTTTGTCGACAAGGTATGCTTCAACTCCATTACCGCGATAGTGAAAAAGCGATCAGTATGCTCCTTGAAGCAGATAAAATTATTGACCGCTTACCCGTCAAATTAACTTTAAAAGATTATTACTTTCGGACCATCATTCATAGTGGACTCGGTAGAATCTATCAGGATAATGGACAAATAAATAAAAGTATTAACGCTTATCTTCGAGTGGTTAATTGGTGCGAGTCGCTGGGGATGCAAACTCGATTGTCTTGGCATTACCTAAATGTTGGCAACGGATATACCGCAAACCATGATGATTTGCGGGCAAAAAAATACTTTCGTAAGGCCATAAAAATTACGGACGATATAAGCCAAAACGCTCGTGCAGGTGCCTACGCAAACCTAGGGTTTATTTATTTTAAAGAAGAAAAATATGATGAAGCGCTTGAACTATATGATCGAGCAGAATACCTTTATCGAGAGAAATCTAGACGAAATCTGGTTAATTTTTCTATCATCGATTGTCGTCGGGCACAGCTTTATGCTAAATTAGGAAAACAAAACAAAGCACAAAAATTCTTCGTCTCCGCTATCGAAAATGGCAAGCAGAGTAAGGATGATTTTCAGACCGCTACCGTTTGTCAAGAAGTAGCAAAATATCATGCTGGGATTGGCGATTTTAGAAATGCCTATGATTTTCAGGTATTACACGATCACATGCTAAGTCGACATAATGATACCGTGAGAGATCGAACCCGAATTGAAGTAGAAGTAAAATACGAAGCAGAAAAGAAAATTCACGAAGCAGAAGTGCTGCGCTTAGAAGCCAATGGATTAAAATTAAAAGCCTTACGGGCACAAATGAATCCCCACTTCTTATTCAATGCGCTTAATTCTATTCAGACCTTTATCACTTCTGACGAATCAGGAATCGCTGCTAAATACTTAGCAAAGTTTGCCTTACTCATGCGACAGAGTCTCGAATATTCAGATGTAGAAACAATTTCTCTAGAAAAGGAGATTACCTTCTTGGAAAACTATCTCTATATCAATCAAAAACTCCGGTTTCAAAGCCAATTGAATTATACCATAAAAATACACGACGATATTGAAGAGGATATTATGGCCATCCCAACCATGATTGTTCAACCATATCTCGAAAATGCCATCGAACACGGATTACGTACCATAACAAAGGGTCAACTAATACTCGAATATTTACCCCATGACGAAAATACCATTCTTTGCATCGTCGAAGATAATGGAGTAGGGCGTGCTAAGGCTGCAGAGCTTCGCGATGCAAACCCTATGGCCAATCCTCACCAGTCAATGGGAACTTCTATTACAGAACAACGTCTCGAGATACTCAACAAGATTAAGAATGACCGAGTAAAAGTAAAAACCATCGACTTAATGGACCAAGACACTGGACGTGCGATCGGCACTAGAGTGGAAATAATCTTACCTATCGAAACCATTCAAGCTTAGAAAGAAGGAATAGATCTTTTTC
>JALZUU010000228.1 GCA_023300665.1 Saprospiraceae bacterium
TGAGTTTCATAGCCTTAGCTATGGGACGAAAAAAAGCTGAAGTATCTGGCGGTCAATGTTTTATCTGTAGATATGAAGCTCTATTTTAAAACAACTTCATTATCCTATGGACTATCTAGTATTTGAAGTTTTTTAAACAACCTCTTTAAAATAACCTTGACTTTTTAAGCCTAGTTATCCTTCTTTACATAAACAGTAAAAAGCAGGAATATAGTTTTTAAATATACGGATAAAAAACAAAAATAGGGAGGAAAAGGCAGTTTTATGAAATTAAGGCGTCTAACCGACCATTTCTAGGGCAAATTCGTGGAAAAGTTTTTCTACATTTTCCCCAGTTTTTGCACTGGTAAAGAGGTCAACGGATAAAGGTATTTCTTTAAGAAGCTTATCAAGATCGTCTTTAGTCGCAAGATCTTTCTTATTGCCTACCACCTTAATGGTTGTTAGTTTATTAATACTTTTAAGGTATTCAATATCTTCTCCTATATTACGATAAGTGGAAGGACGAGTTACATCAAAAACATAGATGATTCCACTTGCACCTAAAAAATAAGAGGTAGGAACTTTATTTTGAGCTACTTCTCCTGCAATATCCCAGATCATCATAGATAAATCTCCCTTCTCTGTATTAACTAGTTTTTTTCCAACTTTAACACCGATGGTGGTAAGGTATTTATCCTCGAATTTATTATTGATAAACCTTTCAAATAGGGAGGTTTTACCTACCCCAAAGCTACCAGTCAAAATTACTTTTTTGCTTAGCATGAGTCTTGTGTTATTGTTTTTGGAGGTTGAATTGATCAAAATGCTTTGCTAAAGCAGCTGATATTCTATCCGTCAGGGTTGAGTTGACATCCGTAGTATCAAAAGGCACGTAGTCTTTTGCAAAAGTAATTAATTTATTAGATAAATCTTCTTTTTCAGAAGTAGATATTGAACCTGTCATCGCCACTGCAAAATAGTAGGATGGTAAATTTTGTAGAAAAATCTTATAATTTTCATACTGAATCATCTCTAAATCTTCTTTTCCTCGATTAAAAGCATCTTCCGCAAAAGATTTAATGGCCGTCAACATACCTGCAATTACATCCTGATCCGTATTCTTCTCCTTGGCATAACTTCCTAAAAGTAAACCAGATTCCCGTTGGACTAAGTAAATTTCATGGACTTCAGGATTATCTAATTGACTTAATACAATATCGCTTTCAGAAGGACCAAAGAAACGGTTAAACATATTTTTTGGAGAAAATCGATTTTGTACCGTTTTGATCTGTGTATCGATTCCCTCTTTAAGGATTTGAAATTGGGCCGTTATATATTTTTTGATGATCGTGTTAAGCTTCGGAAAAATCATATTAACGATTTCATCCTGTGACTCAGAAAGCTTCTTAGTAACCACCTCTTCAATAATAACACCATATTCTTCCCGAAAATTCTCTTTTAAAAATGCAAGATGTTGTCGAATGATAGGAGATACTCTTTCTGATAGTTGTGCTTCATCGTCAAGTACTTCTCGAATAGCAGCCACTGCTTTTCGATCTTCAGATAACAAAGCCTGACGCAACTGTTCAAGTAGTTGTGCTTCTTCTTCGGGCGATGGGGAAGAGGAAGGGCGATTCATAAATTTTATTAATTAAAAAATACTTAGGTTATCTATACTTTCTTCTGGAGGGGTGGTGTATTTCTAAAACGTCAACAAATATTCATTCATGCGATTACTCACCGATTAGTTTCTGACTCAATTCAGCCATCATCTTACCTAATTTTTTCTTATCATCATTTGTGACCTGATCAATCTTACCATTCAAACTTTCAATACTTGACGCAATTAAATTTTCCAATCGATCCATGCGATTAGAAAAATCATTGGTTGATTGTTCCGACTGCTCGTTAATCGTAATGTTTATGTGGTCAAGTCGTTGATGAAAAATCTCTTCAAGTTGATTTAGTCGTTGATCCAATTGATTAAACCTTTCCTCATATTCTGATATCTGTGACCCCATAAGAATATCACGGATGATAGAAATTTCGCCACTTTGATGGCTTTGATTAGAGTCGGAATGGTGGTTCTTTTTAGACATAGGACAAGAAGTCTTTGTTGAAAGGTTTAAAAGTAATAAAAAAATTTTAGTTTTATACCCAAATGAGTGCTTGTTGAAGTTTTTAAATAACTTCATTACCTAATATAAGAGAAGTTTAGACAAGCGACCGTAATAAGTACTACAAAACAAACATCCAATGACTTACAACTTTGCCGACCATAATTCTATTGTCAACCAATTTATCGCTGAATTAAGAGACGTCGATATCCAACAGGATCGAATGCGTTTTCGTCGAAATATGGAACGAATTGGAGAAATAATGGCCTACGAAATCAGTAAAAAACTGTCCTACGAAGAAAAAGAGGTAGAAACACCTATGGGGATCGCCAAATCTATGTTACCTACTTCCAAGGTCGTCGTGGCGTGCATCTTACGAGCTGCTTTGCCCTTTTATCAAGGATTTATTAATACCTTAGATCAGGCTGGAAGTTCTTTTATTTCCGCTTATCGAAGGCATCACAAAGATGGCACCTTTGACATTAATCTTCAGTATGTTACTTGTCCTGATCTGACTGGAGCTACCCTTATTGTGGTCGATCCAATGCTAGCCACAGGTGCTTCCATGGATGTGGCTATTCGATCGCTAAAAGACTACGGAACTCCTGAGTCACTCCATATTTGTACGGCGATTGCTTCTGATTACGGTTATAATTATATCCGTAGAATTTATCCTGATGCAAGCATCTGGATGGGGGCCAAAGATGAAGAACTAACGGCTAAATCATACATCGTACCTGGATTAGGTGACGCAGGTGATCTCTGCTTTGGACCAAAATTGCAAGAATAATTCTGATTATTCGCTATCTTCGTATTTTCTATTAAAAGAAGCTGTTTAGAGTTTCTCAAAAGAGACGAAGATAAGTGCTTGGTTATCAGAACGATGCAAATTTTGAGATTCGTAGCCAAAGCTACGGTGTCGA
>JALZUU010000229.1 GCA_023300665.1 Saprospiraceae bacterium
GCCGGCAGGCGGGAGTTAAGAAGGACCGTTATTTACTCCCCGTTTCTTAGCCCTGGCTAACCTCTCAAAACTAAACCAAACCTATCTCAACCCACTTGCTCGATTCGATCAATATTTTGCTGAAATCCATCAAATTGTCTGGTTTCTATTTTTCAATCACCTTTTTGCTTTTTACTACTAGTCCGATTACGCTTCATAAACTCAGAAGGAGAAACCCCATGCAATTTTTTAAAGGAAGTAGAAAAATAAGAATTAGATACGATGCCTATTTGGTACATAACTTCCGTCACGTTATAGCCTTCATTATTTTTTAAGAGCTCTGCGGCTCTTTGCAGTCTAAAATTCCTTAGATACGAATTTGGCATTTGCCCGGTTAATGCTTTCAGTCGTCTATAAAACTGGGCGGTACTTACGCCCATTTCAACCGATAATTCTTGCACGCCGAAATTTGAATCGGCAATATTTTTTTCAATAACACCAATAACATTTTCCAGAAATTCTTTATCCCTTGTAGATATTTCCAGATCTTTTTTGGGAAGGCTGCTATTTTTTTCAAAGTGCGCCTTTAATTGTGCTTTATTTTGAATTAATTTTTCTATGCGGAGTTCCAAATGTTTTAGAGAAAAAGGTTTGCTGATATATTCGTCGGCACCAAATTCAAGTCCTTTAATTAGATCTTCGTTATTTCCCAACGCAGTCAATAGTAAAACTGAAATATGGGCAGTTTTGGAATCAGCTTTTATTTTTTCACAGAGTTCAAAACCGTCCATCTCTGGCATCATCACATCACTTACCACCAAATCCGGTTCCTGATGTGCGATTTTTTTCAATGCTTCCACACCGTTAATTGCCAGACTAATACTATATTTTTTAGACAAGGCGCTGCTTAGAAAAGTTCGTACGTCTATTTCGTTTTCTACGATCAGGATGGTATATTTTTTCTTTGAGTCATTAACGGATACATTTAAATTTTCATCGGTAATGTCTGCCGTCAATGGTACCCAATCCTTAATGAATGACTTTTGCGAGAAGCTGATCGTATCCGATCCATGTTCCTTCATTGTTTTAGAAGGAAGTATTACTGAAAATTTGGTTTCTACGTTTGGCGTACTAATCACGGTTATTTCTCCTCCTAATAAATTAACCAGGGTTTTACAAAAAGCCAACCCAATTCCGCCTCCAGAAACCACTCCTTTCTTGTTGCCTAACTGATAAAACCGTTCGAAGATATTTTCCAAATCTTCGTGAGGAATCCCTTTTCCGCTATCTATCACATCTATATGGATCATTTTCTGTTCATCCACATATTTAACTTCCGATTGAATACTGATACTTCCATGCGGTGGAGTATGTTTGAAGGCATTAGATAATAAATTAAAAATTATTCGTTCCGTTTTCTCTACATCAATTATAATTTCTTCGTTGGGAGCGTTTACTTTGTAAAAGAAATTAATATTCTTATCTGTGGCATAATTTTCAAATGCCTCCGTGGTCGGGTAAATAAATTCTCCCAGTGTATTTTTACTGAGACTCAAACTTAAGTAGCCTTGTTCCGCTTGACGAAAGGTGATTAGCTGGTCGGCTAAACTTAGCAACCGCTTGGTATTTTTTTTGATGATCGCCAAGTATTTATTATTATTGGAATCCGAGTTATTCGTCATAATATATTCCAAAGGGCCCGCAATTAACGTTAAAGGGGTTTTGAACTCATGGGATAGATTTGTAAAAAATTGAAATTTACCTTGATTGATTGTTTCCAGTCTCTCTTTATTCCTTGCTTCGTATTTAAGCTGCTGTTTTAGCTTTTCAATTTTAATAAAATATAAAACTATACCAGTACAGATAGCAATAATTATCAACGCAAAAAGTAAATAGCTCCACCAGGTTTGATACCAGGGTGGTAGTATTTTAAGATTTAAGGATTTTACGTCAGAACTCCAGGTTCCATCACCGTTTGCACCTTTCACCATAAACCGGTAGTTTCCGGCGGAAAGATTGGTATAGGTAACCGTGGTTTTTCCGGTAGACTCTTCTACCCAGTTTTCGTTAAAACCTTCCAATTTGTACGCTACCTTGTTTTTAAAAGGCATAGCGGTGTGCTCGACGGCTATATTAAAACCAAGAATTCGCTGTTCTTGATTAAGCGTAATACTTTCTGTTTCGGCAATGGATTTTTTGAGAACCGTTTTATTATTCAGTTTTTCACCAATATTTATGGGTTGGTTATTTACCAAAAGGTCGGTAATTAAAATGTTGGGAGCTTGTTTGTTTAAGTTGATTTCTTCAGGTTTAAAGACCGTTAAACCATTTAATCCGCCAAAATAATAGTACCCTGATTTTCCTAGAAAATAGGCACCCTGGCGAAAATTATTTTGAGCTAAACCGTCTCGAACATCAAAAATATCTATTTTGTTATTGTCCAAATGAAATCTCACCAAACCCATATCGGTACTAATCCATAAATGCTTATTCCCTTCGGGTAGCATTCCATAAATTGCGTCGTCTGGCAATCCATCACTTTTATTAAGGTATTCGATTTTTTCAGGATTTCCATGCTGGTTTTTATAGAGTTTAACGATGCCACCTCCGAAAGTGCCAATCCAGATATTTCCTTTTCCATCTTCGTATAGACAAAATATATTCGGATTGCTTAAATTGATCGTTTCCCCGTTCATGGTAACGGGGTGCGTTTCTATTTTTTTCTTTTCATAATTCAAAACCAGTTCAACCAGGCCATTTTGAGTGCCAACCCATAATTTATTGGTACCACTTTTTATAATTGCCTGTGCTCTTTTTGCACCAAGATCAAGGATGGAATTTACCTCAAGTTCTGGATACTTATCTTTTTGAATTTTGTCCCACGGGTTTTCGAGTACGATGATTTGATGTCCGCCCAGGATAAGGTGTTCTGAATCTGGTTGTAAAATAGCGTAATATTGATGGTCTAAATCAATTGGCGCTTTGGTATTTAGTTTTACTTTTTTAAATGTGTTACTGGAAGGATTATAAACTTGCAGAAACGAACCAGTTCCGATCCAGATAAACCCTTTGTCGTCTTCAAAAATAGACCTGATAATATCCTCTTTTCCAAGGTTAATTTCTTTTTCCAGATTCTCAAATTGAAGTTGGTTGACCGTATTCTTATTAATGGTACCTATACTTCTCGATAAACTTCCATTGTAACCTGCCAACCAGAGTCTACCCTGGCTGTCTTCTAAAATGGCGTTGAGTAAATTATCAGGAATAGATAAATTATCGTAAGGATTATTACTATACGTTTTAAATGGTTTTTGCGACAAGTCCAGCTTGTTAATTCCACCCTGAGCGGTACCAATCCACAGGACTTTAAAATTATCCTGGAAAACCACCTTAATTTGTTTGCTGCTCAATCCCTTAACGTTCTTTGGATCATAAGGGTAATTAATAAAATCTTTGGTTTTGGGCAAATATTTGTAAAGTCCCTGTGCGGTAGTACCAATCCAGACCACACCTTCGGCATCCTCAAAAATTGTTTTTACGGAAACGGTTGATGGCTTGGCCGTATTCGAAATGGGTTCCAATTCGCGAATGATATCCATTTTATTTCCTTCCAGGGTTGCTTTGAAGAGTCCATTCGTGGTGCCAATCCAGAGGATATCCTGGATTTTTTGAATGGTGGTAATGTTGCGCTTTGAAAAAAACGAGATAGCCGTGACGGTCTTTATTGCCGGCCATGGAGTGGAGGTACTCATGTCAAGATTCAGATGATAGAGGCCGTCGGTGGTTGCCAGAAGGGCGGTCGTTTTGTCTATAAAAAAAAAGTCATTTACTTTCTCAATTTCCGAATGGGTTTCCAATAAATTATCAGAAATTTCAAAAACTCCGTTCTCTATATCCACTACTTTACATTGGTACAATTCTTTTTGACCCGAGAAGAAAATATTTCCATCAAGATCAGTTGTGATCTGACTAATCTCTACCTTATGTGAAAGTGGTACGCTATAAAATTTTTCAAGCCAGGGAACATATATATCCAGGCCTTCGACGGTTCCTACCCATAATATTCCACTTGAATCCGTAAATAATTTCTTGATATTGTTATTAGAAATACTGCCTTTATCATTTGATTCATTTGCAAAGCTGTTAAAATCATATCCATCATACTTAATCAAACCATTAGGTGTTCCAAACCATAAAAAGCCGTAGGAATCTTGGGTGATAGTATTTATCGTATTCTGATTAAACCCTTCTTTATTAGAAAATCTTTCGAATTTTTGTGAATAGATGGTTTGTTGACTGGCAATGGAAATCAGTACAATTAATAAAAAATGTATTATTTGACCATTACTAAGATTAAACTTCATTATTAAATTTTATTCTTTGACTTCGTAGTTTTTAAAAATATGATTTCCGTACCAGGCGATATAAAGAAAGCAGAGTAGAGGAAGTACAAAGGAAAAATTGACTTCGGAGACCCCCATAATTTTCATGTCCGCAACCCCATTACCACCAAGGTCGATAATCATTCCTTGCAGTTTTGGCATCAAGGCACCACCCACAATGGCCATGATTAATCCCGCCGAGCCTACTTTTGACTGGTCTTCGGTCAAGCCATTCAAGGCAATTCCATAAATGGTTGGAAACATCACAGACATACTCGTTGACACCCCAATCAAACAATACAATCCTAAAATTCCTTCTATGAAAATAACTCCCAATATGAAGAGAATAGCCAGGATCGCAAAGTACATCAATAATCTACCCGCACTTATGAATCGAAGCATATACGTTCCAATGGCTCTTCCAAAGGTAAAGAAGACAAAAGCGGCCATTTGATAATAACCTGCCGTTACGCCATCTACTCCTATTGCTTCGGCGTATTGATAAATGTACGTCCAGCACATAATCTGGGCGCCTACGTATAAAATCTGGGCAACAACCCCCAGAACGTACTTTGTATTTCTACCTAAAGTTGCGAAGGTTTCCCCCATACTGGGCATGTCATCTTCGTTTTCTGACTGGGGCATTTTGGTTACCAAAAACAAGACAAATATGGCGATCAGCACCAGTCCTAAAATCACGTAGGGATTCCGGATGACCATTAAATCTGCCGTTCGGATCAATGTTTTTGATGCTTCTTCCAATACGCTAAAATCAGCAATATCGTCTGATTGTAAATTTTTCAGAACAAACTGCTGTGCTACCAATAAACCGACAATTGACCCAATTGGATTAAAAGCTTGCGCCAGATTTAATCGTTGCGTTGCGGTTTTCTGATCGCCCATGGCTAACACGTAAGGATTAGCGGCCGTTTCCAAGAAAGCCAATCCAAAGGTCAGTACATAAAGGCCCAGACAGAAGAACCAAAATTGCTCGGTGATGGCAGCAGGGTAGAACAACAAGGCTCCTCCGGCATACAACACCAATCCGATTAGAATACCGGTTTTATACGAATACTTTCTCATGAACATGGCCGCCGGTAAAGCCATACAAAAATAACCTCCATAGAAGGCCATTTGTACCCACGCAGCCTGAGAATTTGAAAGTTCCAAGACCTTTTTAAAGGCTTGCACCATTGGATCTGTAACTGCATTGGCAAATCCCCACAAAGCAAACAGTAAGGTTACCAGAATAAAGGGAATTAATAATTCTTTTGGAATTACAGCGGCACTGGATTGGTTGTCTTCTTTCATTTTATTTGTTTCAAAACTATAAAGCTTCTACGGTAGTGTTTTTTTGAGTTTTCCAATACGTATGGTGAGGAAAAGTTATAAGTCTTATTAGCAAAATTAAGTCCTGTATTAAAATTTACATTGTCGGGTCTAAAGCTAAATCTTCTCTTTATTGAAACCTACATAAAAGTATGCATTCTTCAATACTTTTTTTGCTCAACGGTAGTTTTTTTAGCCTTTACGGCTATTTTATTGAAAATTTCTGCCCAAGACTACAGATTATTAGCGAATAATTGGCTGAAAATGGTATTTTTTTAATCTAAAGAATTCCTCGAGGAGCTTTATTGACATATTAGACTTTATCATTGATATTTTGTAAGTAGGAAGTAGGTGATTCACCTTTGATAATTTTAAATTGTCTATTAAAATTCGAAATGTTGTTAAATCCGCATAAATATCCGATGGAAGTGACACTCTGATCACCAGCCAAAAGTAGTTTACAAGCATACCCTATTCTGAGTTCATTCAAATATTTGGTAAATGGCTTTCGATGAACTTTTCTAAAAAATCTGCTAAATGCGGAATTATTCATAAATAATAATTTAGCAATATCGCCTGAACTGATTGGCTTGTTGAAATTTTGAAAAATATATTCGTACATCTTATCCAGCCTTCTGTTTTCCGTTTTTTGATAGGCATTTACAAAACCACTACTGGATAGGGTTTGATATTTGTGCTTTGATAAAATATTTAAAAGATCAATTAGCTTAATGATTTTCGAGGTAGCATCAAGGTTTACCAAATGTTTTAAATCTTCAATAAGTGTATCCGAAATATATTCGAATTTTATCCCCAGCGAAGCTGCATCTAGAAGTTGCCGTATTTGCTGCATTTCAGGAACCGTAAAAAATGCTTCTCCTAAAAAATTACGTTCAAAATGAATGGCAATTGCTTCTGCTTGCGAAGTTGAATCATTTTTAAAATATGCTTCATCATTTAACCACATATGTGGTACGTTCTTCCCTATCAAAACGAGGTCACCGACATCAAATTTCTCAATGCTGTCCCCGACAAAACGCATCCCCGAACTTTGAAGAATTAATACGAGCTCAAATTCCATGTGAAAATGCCAAATCCTCAAAAAATTAGGAAACAGGTTATGAGAGACCGTTAGCGAGCTGTCCGCTATACTAGATCTATTTAACAAATGAAGTTTCATACGTTATTTTATTGTTATCGAGTAAACATACAAAAATTCTGAGTGGTATAAAAAATATATATTCGTAATGTTTGCAATGTTATCCCGATCGGAAATCGTAGACTCCTGGATGAATAAGACATCTATTTTGATAGGGTTGTCTGGTGCCAGCGGGATATTTTGTTAAAAAATTGAATACCAAAATTAGTACCATAGTATTTCGTTTAAAATGAAGTTGATTTGAATGTTAAGGATCCATAAATGTTGTGCTCTTTCAGTGACTCCAATACCAGTTTTGCTTTAAATGCGGAAGTAAATTTTCTTCTTTTCATGACACCAAATTTAAGGGTTTTATCACAGTTAGCTTATTGTCCAGTTTTTTGGGGGAAGACCACTTTTTTTAAACCAAAAACCAAATGAAATTAATTCTATTGTAACAAAATTATTATTAATAATTAGCTAAATTCATGTTTTTTTGAAAATTTTGCTGATTAAGAGTACGATAGTTTTTAAGGATTACATTGTGTAAAAATGAATTGAATTGAAAAATTTTCATTACAACAACTCATCCAACTCATCCAACTTATCAATCTCATCATTCTCAAAATTCTCCAAATATGCCTGCGTAGTTTGTATATCCGCGTGCCCCATAGCCTGACTAATAAATCCAATATTCGCTTTCTTCCGCTTAAGCGTAGTGGCGTACGTATGTCTGGCTACATAAGAGGTAAGTTTAATCTCAAGCTTTAAAAGCACCCCAATTTCTTTTAGATCTCCGTTCATCTTTTTCAAACATTTTTTAATTCGATTTTTCTTTTGTGCTGGGAGTTTGTGAAGCTCTGATAATATTGGAAATACATACTCCGTATCTACATCCGAAAATTCATCAAGAATTTTACGAAGATTTTCTGAGATAGGAATGTTGAATTTTCCACCCGTTTTTTGACGAAAGTACCGCAAGCGATCATTTACGATATCCGATTTTTTTAGATAAGCCATGTCCACAAAATTCATCCCACGGCTATAGTAACTAAACAAGAAAAGCAGATAAGAATCTTTTAGCATCAAGTGATCATCAACCGAGAAAGACTTATACTTTTCCATATCAGATAAAGACAAGGCTCTTGGTGATGCAGTTGATTTTAATTTACTAATTACATACCCCTTTCTTTTTCGGCTGGTAGAAAATGGATAATACTTTTCTTCTGCAAAACCTTCATCGATCGCTTTGTTATACGCGGCCCTGAGTGTTCGCATATAATGACTAACACCACCGCCACTGCAGCCATTTTTCATCAAGAAAGTTTCAAGCTTATTTAGTAACCTAAGATCAACATCTGAAAACAATAGAGTGGTTCTTTTTCCATAGAATGCAAGCAGACGATTTAATAGGATCTGATAAGCATTGGCTGTATTAATTTTACCGCGATCTTTTAGATTATCGATAATCTCTTTTATGAAAGTGGCTACATCAATTTGTTTCTTATTACCTAAAAATAATTCCTTGAATAGCTCGGGAGAGAATGCCTTATCTTGCTTTCTAATTTCATCAAAAACATCTTCGGATTTTGAAAGTAAATTTCTAAGAATGGCATTTTTCTTTTGGTAGTTTTTTAAGGTACGTTTAAATTGACTTCTATTATTATCCCAAAATTTCTTCTCAACTCTGTAGTCGATAGACATCCGAAATGTTCTTCGATTATGGGTAATCTGGAGCAAGATAGGAGAAGTCCCATCCTTCAATATCTTTCCATTAAATAAGACAATTCTAGCAGTGGGCATACGTTTCGTTTTTTGTAAACATTTTGTTTCGGTGTCAACATAGTGTCAACAAATGTACCTAAAAACGATAAGAATAAAAAATCAAGGATAAAATAAAAATTTATAAATTACTGATTATCAGGGTTTAATAAGAAAAAGTAAATAAAAATAATAAACAAAAAGTTTTATTTGGCTAGCTGGGGGGCGTGGGGTCGCAGGTTCAAATCCTGTCATCCCGACACTGATAATTCGCCGATAATAAGCGTTTTACATATAAATACAGCTGGCCGTTCTGGCTGGCTTTTTTTGACCGTAATACAACCTTAACACAAATTCATCTTTTGTTTCAATATTCTTTCTTTTGCCTTTTATTACTATTTTGATTGGGAAATAGAGGGGTGGTGGTATTTTGAGATAAGGAGATTTTATGGAATACAAGGCTATTAACTATTGATTATGATAGCCCCAAAAATCTTGTAAGCAATAGACAGGATTAATAATGAAAAGAAGAACTAAAATATCAATTTTATACTTCTTAAGTACGCCTCGATTAAAACCAAATTCTCAAATTTTCTGTGTTCGATTTTTTCTACAAGTTTAAAAGATAGGCTTATGAAGGAGGTTATTTGGTTTTGGTATTTTATAATAATATTGCATGTATTTTTAAATATTACTATTGGATGTAGCAAGTTATCAATATTCTGGAGGAGTAGATTTAATGGCCATTGAAGGTGTATCCCATTCTACAGTGTTCACATTAATGAGTGAGATTGGTCCAGATGGGATTGAGAAATTTGGAACAGCTAAACAATTTCAAGTTGGCTTAGATTGGCTCCTAATAATAAGATATCAGGAGGAAATACATTAAGTAGAAAAACGCCAAGAGGGAGTGGTCGCTTAAAAATAGCACTTAGAAATGTAGCTAATGCAATTGGTAATTTAAGAGAAGGGCAACTTGCAAAATTCTTTAAAAGGATAGCTTACAAGAAAGCAAGACAAATTGCAATTACAGCAATGGCAAGAAAATTAGCGATCATTATCTGGAAAATGGTGACAAATAAGGAAGAATATAATCCAACTGAAAGTCATATGTTTCTAGATAAAAAAAGAAAATTAGGCATCGTTAAAAGAATGAAGAAAAAGATTGCTAAATTGGGCATTACAAATGAAGACCTTGGTCTTGCAACTTAAAAAGTATATCTGATAATCAACGAGTTATAAACCTTAGACAGAATTAAGGGAAATAAAATGAGCTATATATTCAATTTATAGATAGCAAAGCCTCGAAATAAAAAATTATACTCACAAAGAGAAAAACACGAACATTAAATCTGGCAAAATTTAAGAATAAAACAGTTTGACTATGACTACAAGTGGTATGACTTTTTCAGAAAAATTAAAAAAAGGACTAAAAGATTTTGGACCAGCCTTTTTTATTATTGGTTATGTAGTTGGAACAGGAAGTGTTACATCTATGGTCGTTTCGGGTGCTAAATTTGGTCTAAGCCTATCTTGGGCATTATTACTGTCCTGTTTTTTTACTTACTTTTTGCTCGTCTCGATTAGCAAACTAACTATTGTTACTGGAAATACGTTGATGTTTAATTTTAAAAAGACTTTTGGCAAATTCATAACTCTATTTATCATAGCTGCCTTAGTCGTCTCCATTGTATCATCTGTCATAGGAGTAATGGGGGTAGTCGCTGAAGTAGCAATGGAATGGATCTCTGTAAAAACTTCAATTTCCTTTTTGAATGGACCGATCATTTCTAGCCTTTTTATCCTCTTATTGATAAGTCTATTCTGGACGGGAAAACATGAAAATTTCATTAAAGCGATGAGCTTCATGGTAGGCTTCATGGCACTGGCATTTATTATTACAAGTGTGATGGTTTTAAAAGAATCTGGAAAATCAATTATAGACTTTTTTCCTCAACTTCCACAAGGCGATAATACTGGACTCGTCATTGCAGGAATAGTCGGCACAACTATGGCCGGTGTTTGTCTGGCTTCACGTAGTATCTTAGTCCAAGAAGAAGATTGGAAGATTGACGATTTGAAAAAAGATAAAAAAGACGCTATTTCATCCATGGTTATGACATTTTTAATTAGTTTGGCCATTATGATTAGTGCAACAGGGACACTGTACTTCACGGGAGCACCTGTCGATAATGCGACAGATTTGATGCATGCGCTAGGTCCATGGGCTGGAGAATTTGCGCTTACTTTATTTACTTTAGGAATTATCGCCGCAGGATTATCCTCCATCTTCCCGAATCTCTTATTGTTTCCGTGGTTGATCTCAGATTATACCGATACGCCACGTAATATGAAAAGACCATTATTTAAATTCATAGCAGTATTGGTTGCTTCATCTGGAATAATTGTCCCTCTTCTAGGTGGAAAACCTATATGGATCTTAATCGCATCACAGGCACTTAGTCCATTTGTAATGCCATTGATTACATTATTTCTAATAATCCTTTTGAACAAGCCTGAGGTCATGAAAACGCACAAAGCAAATCTTTGGTTAAACATAGCATTAGGAGCTACTTTTATATTTAATTGCTTCATGTTATATGTTGCAATAACCGGATTTATTGATTTTCTAAGATAGAAACTTAACAAAAAATTTAATTGCAAAAAAATGAGTAACGATTTAGAAAAATACGCTCACATTCCTCTAAAACAACTTTCTAATAGAGTTTGGAGAACTTATGAGGGCGGTGCATTAATTGATAATTGGAAAAACACTAATCCTCAAGTTGATGGAAGCATGCCCGAGGAATGGATAATGTCTACCGTTACTGCACGTGGAATCAATAGACCTGAAGATGAAGGTTTATCACGTATAAAAACGGAAGATGGAAATTTAGTTCTTAAGGATCTGATTGACTCCAATCGAGAACTGTATTTGGGCACAAACCTAGCCCATAAATATGGTTCAACTGGTGTATTAATCAAAATGCTAGATTCCTTGGAAAGACTAACCGTTCAGGTTCATCCAGATAAAAAATATGCGAAAACTGTTTTCAACTCGGAATTTGGTAAAACGGAATCGTGGTATGTTTTAAATACACGTGAAATAGATGGGGAGAAAAGTGTTGTTTATATGGGTTTTAAAAAACAGGTAACCAAAGAAATATGGAAGCAACATTTTGAAAATCAAAACATAGAAGGGATGCTTGATTGCTTACATAAAATTGAGGTAAAGCCAGGTGATGCATTTATGATCTATGGAGGTGTGCCTCATGCTATAGGTGCTGGTTGCTTTTTAATGGAGGTGCAAGAACCTACAGATTATACTATGCGAGTTGAAAGAACAACACCCAAGGGATTAAAAATTGGACCTCAATTGATTCATCAAGGAGTAGGAGAAGAAAAGATGCTGGAGTGTTTTCACTATAACACCTATACACTTGACGAGGCACTGAACAATTGGAAGATAGTCCCAGAAGTTTTAAACAGCTCAAATGAATTTACTTTTAGAACGCTATTTAATGAAAAACATACTAATTGCTTTGGTCTTAACGAATTACTTTTAGATGGAAGTTACAGTATAAAAAGTAATGGCGTTTTCTATGTAGCTGTTATTTATTCTGGCGATGGATTCATGATCTGCAATGGAAAAGAATATGAATATCAAAAGGGGGATGAAATCTTTATTTCGGCAGCTATTTCAGAAATCACTTTCACCTCTAATAGTAACTCAAAAATATTGCTTTGTTATCCTCCTAAGTAAGAAGTGACATCAAAAGAAATAAAAATGAACTTCTTCGAGTCTGAAGAGGTAGAAGAAAGGATACAATCTGCCTCAGATGCTTTTATATCCTGACTAATGAACCATTCTTTGTCTAGTAAAATATTTCTTTCTTTTTTAACCTTACCAGCATGGATACTACGTGGTATTTTATTTATGGTTTTTAGTCGAATGATGCCGCGGTCAAAAGCTGAAAAGTAAAGTCATTATTTAGCAGGGGTGTGTGTATTAATTTACCACAAAGGAGAATTATGAAACCTAATTCCTTTGTGGTAAACTAATTTCTTTGTAGTTTGTGTTGTTTTTTTACTCCTCCTTGAATACCATTCGATATGAAATCAATTTTATATTTATTTTTGCTATTTAGTTTTGTTGGATGTTCAGACGTCAGTAATAATACGGAGACTTTTTCTGATAATAAAACTGAAGTGAATGATAATGATCAACGATTAGATTTTTTATCAAAAAAAGCGATCGCAGATTTGGCAGTGATTCCATTTGATTCTCTAAATATTCCAAGAACCATAGAAGATGGAGCGCTGAAAGGAACTCCTTCTAAAAGTTGGACAAGTGGTTTTTATCCCGGAATGCTTTGGCAATTATACGGTTACAGTAAAGATGAAAAATTAAAAACAGCAGCTATGCAATGGTCAGCGGTAGTTGAAAAAGAGAAATGGGATGGAGGAACACATGATTTAGGCTTTAAAATATATTGTCATTTTGGTAATGCTTATAAGATTACTAAGGAAGAAAAATATAAGAATGTTTTTGTCACCGCAGCTAAAACTTTAAGCACTCGCTTTAATCCAAAAGTTGGTGCTATTCGATCATGGGATCACCATGAGCACCTATGGAAATATCCCGTTATTATTGATAATATGATGAATCTGGAAATGCTTTTTGAAGCAACTAAAGTAACTGGAGATTCAAGTTTTTATCAGGTCGCTAACCAGCATGCTATGACTACATTGAAAAATCATTTTCGAGCAGATAATAGTTCATATCATGTATTAGATTATAATACAGAAACAGGAGAAGTTGTGAAAAAAAATACACATCAAGGACTCAATCATGAGTCAGCATGGAGTAGAGGACAAGCTTGGGGGCTTTATGGATTTGCTGTTTGTTATCGATATACGAAGAATTCAGCTTTTTTAGAACAGTCAAAAAAAATTGCTGAATTTATTTTTAATCATCCTAATTTGCCTGAAGATTTAATTCCTTATTGGGATTATGATGCACCAAATATTCCAGATGAACCAAGAGATGTTTCTGCAGCTGCCATAACTGCTTCGGCACTATTTGAATTGAGTAAACATGATAAACCAAATGCTCAAAAGTATATTAATTGGGCAAACCAAATTCTTACAAGTTTGGAAAAAGAAGCGTATCAAATGGAAACAGCCCCTTTTTTTTTAAAGCATAGTGTGGGTAGTATTCCAGGGAAATTTGAAATGGATGCTCCGATAATCTATGCTGAATATTATTATGTAGAAGCATTATTGAAAAAAGAAAATCTATAAGTTGTTGGAATAGAATAAAATTTCATTGAAAATTTTTACGATATACTTTTATAAAGATCAAACTGTTCCTGTCTTCAAGTCAAAACGGAAATACAATTGAAAATGAAACATAAAATTTTTCTAGCCATTGCGTTCTTGTGTACATTGGTTTTAATGTCTAATAAAAATATAAGCACTTTAAGCAAGCCTTTGTTTGAAAGAAAAATAGAAAACATCAATTCCAATTGGCAATATTTAGAAAATAACTTGACCGATATAAAAGAGTTGACAAACCAAAAAGAGTGGCAATTTATTGACTTGCCACATACTTGGAATCAATGGGATGCAGTAGATAATTCTCCTGGTTATCGAAGAGATGCAAGTTGGTATCAAAAAGACTTATTCATCGAAGATTTTCGGAATGCACAATACCTTTTATATTTTGAAGGAGCCAATATTAATTCAGATATATATGTCAATGGAGAACGAGCTGGAGGTCACGTTGGAGGTTATGTTGGATTTGAAGTGGACATTACAGCTTTAGTAAAAAAAGGTCAAAAAAATATCCTTTCCATCCGAGTGGATAATAGTTTTAACCCTGAAATTATTCCATCCCAAAAGGCAGATTTTTTTATTTATGGAGGTATTACAAGAGATGTATGGTTGAAAATCTTACCGGAAATAAATCTAAAAAATATTCATGTATCTACTCCAAAAGTTTCTAAAAAAAGCGCTTCGACTAGCTTAAGAATTGCCTTACATAATTCGACATTGCTAAATGATAATTTTTCTATCAAAAGTAAAATTATTGATCCCTTCACTAAAAAAATAGTAACCCAAAAAACGCTAAAACTTATTGGAGTCGGTAGTGATAGAACAATTGCATTTCCCGAAATAAAAAATCCAAAACTTTGGTCACCAGACCGACCTCATCTTTATCAAGTTGTTACTCAACTCTTAGATGGTGAAAAGATAATAGATGAAAAAGTCGAAACTATAGGCTATCGTTGGTTTCGATTTGAAGACTATGGAGCATTTTATTTAAATGGAGAACGACTGCTTCTCAGAGGCACTCATCGCCACGAAGAACATGCCGGTTATGGTGCCGCCATGCCTAACGAATTACATCGAAGAGACGTTGAATTAATCAAAGGAATGGGGGCAAATTTTATACGATTAGGACATTACCCACAAGATCCAGAAGTATATAAAACTTGTGATGAATTAGGTATCATAGTTTGGGATGAGTTGCCTTGGTGTAGAGGTGGAATGGGAGAAAAAGTATGGCAAGTAAATACAGAAAAATTATTAGAAGAACAGATTCGACAGAACATTAATCATCCTTCTATTTTGTTTTGGTCAATAGGAAATGAAATTTATTGGTTGCCAGATTTTGAAAATGGAGATGATGAAAATCGATTGAATAAATATGTCAAAAAACTGAATAACTTAGCTCATAAATTAGACAACTCCAGAATGACGGCTATTCGAAAATATTATGCAGGTGCAGATTTGGTTGATGTTTTTTCACCTTCTATTTGGTCAGGTTGGTATGCTGGTGTTTATACAAACTACAAAAAATCTCTTGCTGAAAACCAAATAAAATATCCTCGCTTTCTTCATATGGAATATGGAGGTTCTAGCCATGTTGGAAGACATACCGAAAACCCCATCACTGGAGATGGTTCCATGAATGAAGATGATTGGGCAGAAGTAGCGAATCAAGTTAATATTAAAAATATTGCAAAAAGTGGTGACTGGACTGAGAATTATATAGTGGATTTATTTGATTGGTACTTGGGGATTACGGAAACGAAAAATGATTTTGCAGGTAATGCACAATGGGCATTCAAGGATTTTGGAACACCTTTACGACCCGAAAATGCTATTCCTTATTTGAATCAAAAAGGATTAGTAGACAGGTCAGGGAAACCCAAAGATGCTTATTATGTTTTCAAAAGTTATTGGTCAAAAGAACCATTTACTTATATTGAATCCCATACTTGGACTGAACGTCGAGGACCAAAAGACAAGACAAGAAATTTATCTGTTTTTAGCAATTGCGAAACGGTTGAACTTTTTCAAGACAAAAAATCTTTAGGTAGAAAAAATAGGAAGGTTGGTGAATTTCCAGCATGTGGGTTGAATTGGGATGTTTTATTCATTAAAGGAAAAAATCAACTTATTGCCAAAGGATTTAAAAATGGAAAAGTCATCACCTCTGATACCATGACCGTAAATTATGATTATATCCAAGCAGGTAAGCCTGATAAAATTATACTTTCGCACCAGATGTTGCCGAATGGAAATTATTTGGTGGAAGCTACCATGGTTGATAAAAAAGGTGTCCGAGTATTGGATTACGAAAAACATTTATATTTTTCAAAAGATGGAGCAGGGAAATTAGTCAAAGACTATGGCACTCCAACTAGAAGTCAAGTCATTCAAATGGCAAATGGTTATGCGGCTATAGAATTACTTCCAAGCAAAAAAGGCAAAGCCATCATCGAAGCACGTAATCAAGATTTTAAAGGAAGCTATTTGGTGATTGATTTTGAACAAGAGAAATCTAACGCTAAATAGAAAAAGAGCGTAAAACAAGTTGCTCCATTTTTTCAACTTTCCAAAAAAATAAAATGAAAAATCAATTTTGCAGATTTCTATCGCTACTACTTTTAATGACATGCAGTTTTTATTTTTCTTGTAAAAATTCACCTGCAGAAGGGAATAACGCTATAGAGAAAAATAAAACACTAACTACCAACGAAACAAAAAAGACACAAGCACTTCTACTTACCCAACCTTTTGATTTTGATCCAACTGATAAAAATAAACTGACAGGAGATTATGTCAAACAAACTAAAATAACTATTCATCAAAATTTGGCTACCCAGAGTAAATGGATGATGTTTGAAGGCCCAGTATTAGAAAACGATTTGGTAGCTTATCGATATTATGCAGATAGCCGACATCGCTTCGATATTTATGGAAAAACAGTTTCGGACTTGGTGATGGATACGGTTAGTTGGAAATATCATGAGATCATGAATTGGGGTTCAGACATTCTTAAAGTGGGAAATTCCTTAGGTCTAGGAAGCCCTGCAATTTATTTCAGAGATACGCTTTTTACGTTGTCGAACTGTAGGGAAAAAACAATAGAAATAGTTGATAATAGCAACCTTATATCTACTATTAGAACTACCTTTAAAGGTTTAAATATTGAAGGGAAGACTTTTGATGTAGTACAAGATTGGAGTATTGAGGCAGGGCATCCCTGGTCAGAAATTCACCTAATAGTACAGGATGGTGAACTGCCGAAGGGAATGTATTTTGCGACAGGTATTGTAAAGCATTTACCTGAGATTATTCAAGGAGAGACTTCTGATTATTTTTATGCAATGAATTGGGGAAAGCAATCTTTTCACAAAGAGAATATGGGAATGGCAGTTTTAGCAGAGAAAAAATATCGGCCCGAACATATTGTTGATAATTTAAGTCATGCTTATATTTTTAAAAATGCAAACGAACAGGTTCGTTATCGATTTTTATCTGCATGGGAAAGAGATAATAATAATGTGAAGAATATCAACGGATTCAAACAACTAGTAGAAAAGTCTGGCCAATAACCTTAAGGATTAGGCACAAAATATTTTTAATAAAGCTTGTGGCTTTGTGGCATAAAATTAATGCCTTATTTTTATGACTATGAAGAATTGTCGCTAAGCGATTGACCATTAAATTAATTGATTTTAAAAGATAAAAAATAATGAAAGGAAAAGTAGTTGTAATCACGGGTGGAAATGGAACATTAGGAAGTGCTTTTGCTAAAGGATTAGCAGAAGCTGGTGCAACTGTTTTTATTCTCGGTAGAAATGCTAGTAAGTCAAGAAAAAGAGTCAATGAATTTAAAAAAATAGGACTAACAGTTCACGCCACGACTTGCGATGTATTGGATGAAAAATCAGTCCGCGCCGCTGCTAAACGAATCGTGAAAAAGGCCGGCAAAGTAGATGTATTAATCAATGGGGCAGGTGGCAATATGTCGGGTGCAACGATTATGCCTGACCAATCTATTTTTGATGTTTCCGTTGACCAATTTAAAAAAGTGGTTGACTTAAATTTATTAGGGACAGTAATTTCTACAATTGCCTTTGCTGAATTTATGGTAAAGAATGGAAAAGGTTGCATTATTAATATCTCCTCCATGTCTGCACAATTGCCATTGACGAGAGTGGTTGGATACTCTGCTTCCAAAGCTGCGGTAGATAATTTTACTCGGTGGATGGCAGTAGAAATGGCAACAAAATATGGGGAAGGTATTCGAGTCAATGCTATCGCTCCTGGTTTTTTTATCGCAGAGCAAAACCGAAGCTTACTATTGAAAGAAGATGGTTCCTTGACGGCTAGAGGTGAAACTATTATCAGTCAAACTCCTGCCAAACGATTTGGTAAACCAGAAGAATTGGTAAGTACATTACTTTGGTTATGCGATGATAATTCTGCATTTGTAAATGGAATTGTAGTTCCGGTAGATGGTGGGTTTAGTGCGTTTAGTGGGGTCTAATTTTTTTGTGAAATCATTGTTGTAAAAATTATTATTGAATTTAGATAAATGAAAAAACTCGAACAAACATGGCGATGGTATGGCCCACAAGATGGTGTAAGTCTTGTGGATATTCGACAATCAGGTGCAACTGGAATAGTGACAGCGTTACATCATATCCCAAATGGAGAAGTATGGCCAGTAGAAGAAATTCAAAAACGAAAAATTGAAATCGAAGCAGCAGGACTCACTTGGTCTGTGGTCGAAAGTATTCCCGTGCATGAGGATATCAAACGAGCAACTGGTAATTATTTGCAGTACATCGAAAATTATAAACAAAGTATTTACAATCTCGCAGAATGCGATATTCGAATTGTGACTTACAATTTTATGCCTGTTTTAGATTGGTCAAGAACAGAATTGGAACATAAAATGCCAGATGGTTCTACAGGTTTATTTTTTGAAAAAGCCGCTTTTGCAGCATTTGATTTATTTATTTTAAAAAGACCAAATGCAGCAAAAGATTATACGGATGAAGCGCAAGAAAAAGCTGACCAATATTTCAAGAAAACGTCGGATATTGATAAGACTAAATTAGTTCAGAATATCATCGCAGGTTTGCCAGGAGGAACTACGGAAGGGGTTTTAGATTTGAAAAAATTTCAAACTATTTTAGATACCTATCAAAATGTGGATGCTAATGCATTGCGAAAGAATCTCGTTTATTTTTTACAGGAAATTACTCCAGTAGCTGATAAAGCAAATGTTAAGCTAGCGATTCATCCTGACGATCCGCCGTTTCCTTTATTAGGATTACCAAGAATCTTGAGTACAGAAGCAGATGTAGATTATATTTTTGAAAAAATAAAATCAACCAATAATGGGTTGTGTTTTTGTACTGGTTCATTTGGTGTACGACCTGATAATGATTTACCAAAAATGGTAGAAAAATTTGCGGAGCGAATCAATTTTATTCACCTTCGAGCGACCAAAAGAGATGAAGAAGGTAACTTTTTTGAGGCCGACCATTTGGATGGAGATGTGGATATGTTTAAGGTATTGAAAAATTTATTGATAGCAGCCGGTAAACAAAATTGTAATATTCCAATGCGCCCTGATCATGGGCATAAGATGTTAGATGACTTAAATAAAAAAACAAATCCTGGTTATTCTGCGATTGGAAGATTAAGAGGATTAGCAGAGCTGCGAGGATTAGAATTAGGAATAATGAGGTCAAACCATTTGGTGTAAAATATAATTATGATTAAACCATTTTTAAACGAAAATTTTCTTTTACAAAATTCGATTGCTGAGCAATTGTATCATAATTATGCAAAGAATTTACCCATCATTGACTATCATAATCATTTGCCCCCTGATGAGATTGCAAATGATAAAATCTTCTCATCCATCACCCAAGTTTGGCTAAAAGGCGATCATTATAAATGGCGAGCCATGCGTGCTAACGGAATTGATGAAAAATACATCACAGGAGCAACAAGTGATAAAGCCCAATTTTTAAAATGGGCAGAGACGGTCCCTTACACCATGCGTAACCCTTTGTATCATTGGACACATTTAGAATTACAACGATATTTTGGTATTACAGATTTGCTCAGTAAAAAGACGGGACCGCAGATTTTTGAACAAACTAACACGGCTTTATTAATGCAAGATTTTTCCGTAAAAGGATTGTTGAAAAAAATGAAAGTGGAGGTGGTTTGTACGACTGACCATCCGACCGATAGCCTAGAATTTCATGAAAAAGAAAAAAAATCGAAAAGTGATTTGAAAATGCTTCCTACTTTCCGTCCTGATAAATTTGTGGTGATTGATAACCCTGAATTTTTATTTTTTTTAGAAAAACTGGAAGGAATCATAGGTAGTGATATTTCCACTTTTGATGAATTGATGTC
The DNA here is from genome assembly GCA_023300665.1 of Saprospiraceae bacterium. Classification (GTDB taxonomy): domain Bacteria; phylum Bacteroidota; class Bacteroidia; order Chitinophagales; family Saprospiraceae; genus JALZUU01. The sequence continues at coordinate 20,332 of JALZUU010000229.1, forward strand.
AGCATTGGAAAATCGAATTGAATACTTTCATTCGTTGGGATGTCAATTGGCAGACCATGGTTTGTCACAACTTTTTGCTGTTGATTTTCAAGGAAAAGATCTGGACAAGATTCTACAAAAAAGAAAGAACGGTAAAAAGATAAAAAGAAAAGAAGTAGCTGTTTTTCAGATGGTGATGCTTCATGAATTAGGGAAAATTTACCATCATAAAAAATGGACCATGCAATTTCATCTAGGAGCGATTCGAAATAATAACAGTCGCTTGCTCAACTTGGTTGGAGCGGATGTTGGGGCAGATAGTATTGGTGATTATGAACAGGCGGAAGGACTTTCAATATTTCTCAACCGGTTAGACCGCGAGGGGAAATTGACCAAAACCATTCTTTATAATTTAAATCCTCGAGACAATGAATTATTTGCCACGATGATGGGGAATTTTAAC
>JALZUU010000230.1 GCA_023300665.1 Saprospiraceae bacterium
TCTGTTAGAACTTCACCTTTTCAATAGTTCTCTACAAACATCCCTACTTCCTTTCCCTGAACATAGTGTGTAAATCTGAAAAACAGATGCCTTTTTGCTTTGGCAAGAAGTTTGTTGGTAATTAAATTAAGAATTTTTATAATACGTAATGATGAAGCATTTATTCTTTTCCTTAGTTTTCATTTTAGCAAGTAGTTTTCTTCTTGCTCAAGAAACACCAGTAAAATGGTCTTTTACGGCTGAAAAAATCAGCGAGCAAGAGTATGAACTCGTGATCACTGCTAATATTGAAACAGGTTGGTCGATCTATTCTCAATATCTTGAGAGTGATGAAGGTCCTGTAAAAACTGAATTTGAGTTTCAATCTTCTGAAAACCTTGAATTGGTTGGAAAAACCGCAGAATCAGGTAACAAAAAAGAAAGTTACGACGAACTATTTGGTATGAACCTTATTAAATTTAGTAAGAAAGCCGAATTTACACAACGAGTAAAAATCAGTGATCCGTCCAAACCAGTTAGTGGATTTGTCACCTATATGAGTTGTGATGCGACGAGTTGCCTACCACCAACAGATGTGGAATTTAGCATCTCATTACCTTAGATTAATTGCTTTGTATAACGAAAAAGGATTATTTGACTATTACTTAACCTTAAGATGGCGTTAAAAAACATTTAAATTCATCTTAATTTTTTCGATTAAGCTATTAATGGTTTAAATTGTGGAATCATATAAATTGGCAGCTGGGACTTTCTAGCTGCCAATTTTATATAAGGGTTTGTCCAAAATTTCATGATTTATCAATTGCTACCAAATAATGGAAGCTTAGAAGACCCTAGAACACCAATAAAACAATCTAATTATGCGCAAATTTGCCATCCTTTGGGTACTCCTATTGACATTTTTTTCTATCAACCTATCTGCCCAGATTCATACTCCCGTTAAGTGGGCTACGACGCACAAGCAAACTGCAGACGGAGAATTTGATCTTATCTTTACAGCCACGATTGACGATGGTTGGTCTATTTATTCTCAATATCTAGAAAGCGATGATGGTCCTGTTCGAACAACCTTCGAATTTGAAAAAGAAAGCGGTTATAGTCTTGTAGGAAAGAATGTGGAAACTGGTACTAAAAAAGAAGGATTCGATAAGCTATTCGATATGAATGTTATCAAATTCTCTAAAAAAGCCGTCTTTACCCAAAAAGTAAAAGTAACAGACTATAGTAAACCAATCGTAGGATATTTCGAATTTATGACTTGCGATGATACCAAATGTCTACCACCAGATATGGTAGACTTTGAGTTTAAGTTAGAAAATAAAATGTCAGGTGGAGCTGGCGCTGCCACGGATAGTGGAGCAGGAAATGGAGGTGCTACAAAAACGGTTGAAGCACCTGTACCAACACCTGCACCCGCTGCACCAAAAGTAATCGAGCAAGCACCAACCAAAATAACGGAACAAGTACCTGTACCTACTAAAGTAACACCACCTGCTCCACAAAATGTACCCGCAACAACACCGACCAAACCAGTCGTTGCACAGAAGGTACCAGCAACAACACCAACAAAAGTTGAATCAGTTCCAGCTAAAAAAGCTGAAACGACGACTTCAGCGGTAGCAGCAACAACACCTGAGCCAATTGCACCTCAAGCAAATATTGAAAGCGGTTTATTGGATCCCGTTAAGTGGAGCCTTAAAATTGATAAGGTTTCGGATGATACTTATGATCTGACTTATCAAGCTAACCTTGACGAGGGATGGTATGTATATTCTCAGTATTTGGAGAGCGAGGATGGTCCACAAAAAACTGAATTTAATTATGATCCTTCCGATGCTTTTACGCTGGTAGGAAAAAATGAAGAAATCAGCGATTATCGAAAAGCGGGCTATGATGAATTTTTCGATATGGAAGTTGTTAAGTTTAAAAAACACGTTGATTTTAAACAAAGAATTAAGACGACTGATCCGACCCAACCGATTAAAGGATATTTACTTTTTATGACTTGTGATGATGGTCAATGTTTGCCTCCAACAGATGTGACTTTTTATGCAGAGCCGGGGAGTTTGGTGGCGCTGACTGGCGTGGCGGCGGATGCGAAGTTGTCTGGGGTAGATGCTGGAAATGGTGTGGAAGGCGCTGCTGCAAAAATTGATGGTGACAAGATCGATCAAAAGGTGGCAATGATTTCAGATACCTATAAAAAACCTTTAGGTAATTGTGGAAAAGAAGATGATGCGACCGGACAAAGTACTATCTGGATGTTTATTCTAGGATTTGCGGGAGGACTACTAGCGTTATTGACACCTTGTGTATTTCCAATGATTCCATTGACGGTAAGTTTCTTTACAGCAGGAAGTAAAGATCGCAAAACAGGCATTAAAAATGGATTAATTTATGGCGCTTCGATCATTGTTATCTATGTAAGTATTGGATTGATTTTTACGGCGATGTTTGGTCCAGAAGTACTTAATTGGCTTTCAACCCACTGGATACCTAATACAATATTCTTTCTAATCTTCATCGTTTTTGCACTTAGCTTTTTCGGATATTTCGAAATCACTTTGCCGAGTTCATGGACGAATAAGACAGATTCTATGGCAGACCAAGGCGGCTTGATAGGTACTTTCTTTATGGCCTTTACTCTGGCGTTGGTTTCCTTTTCGTGTACGGGACCAATTATCGGAACAGCGTTAGTACAGTCGGCTACTTCTAGTTCAATTGGGCCATTCTTTGTAATGCTAGGTTTCTCAATGGCATTAGCATTACCATTTGGTTTGTTTGCTGCTTTCCCGGCTTGGCTAAATTCATTACCGAGTTCAGGTGGATGGATGACTTCTGTTAAAGTAGTTTTAGGATTTTTAGAATTGGCTTTCGCTTTTAAATTTTTATCGGTTGCAGATATGACCCAAAATTGGGGCTTTTTACGATACGAAGTATTCATGGTGATTTGGGTATTATTAGCCATTGGGTTAACACTTTACCTTTTTGGTTATATCCGTTTTCCACACGATAGTCCTATCAAAAAACTATCTCTTCCTCGTACAGGATTGGCGCTTGCATCGCTGGCTTTAACAGTATATTTGGCAACTGGATTTATGATCAATGAAAAAACGAAAGCTTATAATTCATTATCAATTTTAAGTGGTATTGCACCACCAGCCAATTATAATTTTTTCTTAGAAAAAGAAGTCTTTTCTTCTTCAGGACAAGATCTGAAAAAACGTTTTAAGTCTTTTACAAAATGTGCCAATGATCTAGATTGTTTTAAAGATTACTACGAAGGGATGACTTATTCACAAGAAGTAAATAAACCAGTATTATTAGATTTTACAGGACATGGTTGTGTAAATTGTCGTAAAACGGAAGAACATATCTGGATTGACGAACAAATCTTGAAAAAACTTAAAGAAGATTATGTTTTGATTTCTCTTTATGTGGATGATCGAAAAAAATTAGATGAAATTTTTATTTCAAAATACACCAATAAAAAACTAAGAAATGTCGGGCAAAAATGGACTGATTTTCAAATTGTAAATTTTCAGCAAAATTCACAACCATTATATGTACTGATGAGTCCTGAGGAAAAAGTAATGGCAGCGCCACGTGGTTTTAAAGAGGGTATTCAAGATTATGCCGACTTCTTAGATTGTGGTCTGAATACATTTAGAAACATTGGTGGGACGAGTGAATTGAGGTAGTTGGTTTTTTAAAACAGCTTTTAACAAAAAAATCCCAAACAGCGATAGCTGTTTGGGATTTTTTTTATTTGGTAAAATCTATTCTTTTAAGATTATTTTTTTCCTATACACCTCATCTTTACCAGATAATTCTAACAAATATATCCCAGAAACAAATACTCCTATATTTATTTCATTGGTGAAATTTTGATCTAATAATAATCTACCAGCGACATTAAAAATTTTGATGGATGAAAAATTTTGATCTGTATCTATTTTTATTAATCCGTTAGTAGGATTGGGATAAACACTGACCTTGCTCTCTGCTATTTCATTGACAGATGTAAGCAAGCAGCCTTCTTCCACTGCCGTATAGTTTAGGGTGGCACTTTGAAAACACCGGAAAAAGCCCGCGAATCCAATCGTTAATTGCGAACAATTTTGACCCATTAATCCGAGTACGGATCCAATTCCATCGATCACGTTACCCATAACAAAACAATTTTCTTCAGAATAGTCTATAATCTCAGTATTGACAACTCTTAGTTGGTCGCCATTGGGCAATGTAATCCATTCGTGGCCTGTATTATGATGTTTTAAAGGTTCACCAGTTGGGAGAAATTCACCGCTACTAGAAGAGATATCATAATATTCTAGATTATTGGGCAAATGATAAGATATCGTATCTCCAATAAAAAAGTCGGGGGAAAAATCAAAAAGTAGTTTGAATTCATCCTCCTCAACAAAGTATACTTTTTCATTTTCTTTTTCGTAAAAAACAACTACTTCACTACCAGATAAAAACTCATTTTGTCGATAGACTCCAAGAATTGAACAAACCCTGTCTCCAATAAGCGTATCTCTTACTACTTCAATTTGCACTAGTTCATCTTGAGGACCAAAAGCAGCATGAGGTGTAAAAAACCACTTAGCATCATCTACCAGCCATTTGCAAGAGTCGTCCGTTAGTATATTCGTTGGATTAATTGATATATCATGGAAATCGAGGATGTTAATATTCTCCTCTTTTTCAGGAATGAAAAGGTCATTTGTTTCAGCCTTGTATTCTCCTGCTTGTGTATTACTCCAAAGACAAATGCCTACTAAAAAAAGTAAAATGATTTTCATATGCTTATATTTTAAAGATTTCTGAGCTTTATCATAATATATGAATAAAATTAAGTATGCGTTTAATAAAAGCGCTTAAAAACAATGAAATGCCATTATTTAGCAGAATTATGCTGGATATTTAGGAGGTGAGAGATTGAATATGTTTGCAAAATATTCTAAGAACAAAGCTTTTGATAAACAGTATTACTTTGATCTAATAATAAAATCAATCAAAGAACATGGAGACTTAAACAGAAAAGATATTGATGAATTATTATGGAATAAACTACCTGATTGGATGAATGATAAAAAGAAAAAAAATAAAGTAGGAAATCTATTATCAGAATTGAGAAATAAGGGAGAAATAGTAAATGAAGGAGGAGTTGGAACATCTAAATGGGTTGTCTCTTAAAAAAGTGCATTTAAGAGTTTTTTTCTAAGAACTTTTTGTCAAAAAAAAATCGTACGATCACCCCTCCATCACCGTTTTCTCCAACCCAACCGCAACCTGCAAATCTCCCAAAATCTGTTGCACCACCTTCATAGATCGTACCCCATCTTTTACCAAAATAAAATGCTGAACCGACTTCTTAAAGGACAACCCTTTTTCCACTCCATTGATCGTTACA
>JALZUU010000231.1 GCA_023300665.1 Saprospiraceae bacterium
AGTTGCTTTACGATCGCTGAAATCGCCTTACCGTCTGCTTTACCAGCTAATTGTTTGCTAGCCATTCCCATCACTTTACCCATATCCTTCATAGAACTAGCACCCGTTTTTTCGATAATTTCACCAATCACTTTTTCTAACGCCGCTCCATCCATCTGCGCTGGTAAATATCTCTCGATAATCGCAATTTCTTCTTTTTCTGTCGCTGCTAATTCATCCCGTCCCTGTTCTTCATAAATAGAAAGTGATTCCATTCGCGACTTTTTCATTTTCTGCAATAATGAAATTTCGGTTTGTTCGGTAATCTCTGTGTTATTACCGTCTGTTTTTAAGTTCATTAAAGCTGTTTTGATGGCACGAATACCTCGTAGACTTACTTTGTCTTTGGCTTTCATGGCCACTTTTAAATCAGCAATAATTTTCGTTTCTAAACTCATTTTTTACTATTTAATGATAAATACTATTATCTCATCTACTTCAACAGATTTTATTCTTTTTAGTTCCAGAAGTATTTGATAAGGAAATTTTTATTTTTTTTCTCGTTCTGCGATCAGGTTAGAAAGTTTTACAAAAGCCTCTACTGATAATTGTTCGGGTCTTTCTTTAAAAAGATCTTCTTCCAACAATGGATCACCTTTTAAAAACATTTTCATCGTATTGCGTAGCATTTTCCGTCGTTGACTAAATGCTTGTTTAACCACTCTACGAAATAAGGCATAATCACATCCTAAATCTTGATTTTCTTTTCGCGTTAATCGAATTACACCAGACTGTACTTTTGGTGGTGGATTAAATTCCTCTGGGCCAACATCAAATAAATACTCTCCAGAATAATAGGCCTGAATCAACACACTAATTACTCCATAAACTTTGCTACCAGGGGCAGAGATAACTCGTTGGGCAACCTCTTTTTGAAACATACCAACCATTTCAGGAATCAACGCTTTATACTCTAGCATTTTAAATAAAATCTGAGAAGAGATATTGTAAGGAAAGTTTCCAATTAATCCAAAACTACGGTCGGAACTCAATTGCGCTAGATCTAATTTAAGAAAATCAGCTGGCGCAATCTGTTGTTTCAACTCAGGGTAATTCTGTTGTAGATACCTTACCATATCTCGGTCCGCCTCTACCACAATCAATTCTGGTTCTTTTTTTAATAAATATTTAGTCAACATACCTTGACCTGGTCCTACCTCAATAATTAATGGATATTGATCCATTTTTGCTAGACTATCCGCGATTTCCATACAAATTGCTTCGTTGGTAAGAAAGTGTTGACCGTAGGATTTTTTTGCCTTCAAGTTTTAGTTATCTTTGTGAACTGAGTTAATTACGGCAAAATAGCCCTTAATTTTAAATAAAACGGATGAATACCAATATTTCGGTAACAAAATCGATAAAACCAACAGATACTCTCATCCTGCTAGCTGACCGTAAAAAGCTCGATTGGGCTAGTGAAATGCTCAATAATGAAGGTGCCGGATATGTGAAAAAAGCGGCAAAAAAAGAGATCAACTCTGTTTTTATTCCCCGACAAAAAGGAAATCTCATTGTTCAATTTCTGAATTCAAACCAAGAAGAAGCAATCTGCCGAGAAGATATTCGTCTAGCAGGTAATGACTTACTCACCACCATTAATCACTATAAAATTGAATCTGTTGTTATCTCTAACGTCCATCCAGATAATATGCTTAGAGATTTTGTGGAAGGATTAGCATTAGGCAATTATCAATTTATAAAATACTTTAAAGATAAATCCGAAAAACAAAAATGCCTTAAATCTATCAAGGTAATGGAGGAGGATTTATCTAAAAATCAAGTCAAAGAGCTCAAGAACATTATTAGTGCGACCTTTCACGCTCGCGATTTGGTAAATGAACCATTGTCATTTTTAACGGCGCCAGAGTTGGCCAACCAAGCTAAAATTTTTGGTAAAAAATATGGTTTTAAAGTAACCGTTTTTGATAAAAAGAAAATTGAAAAATTAAAAATGGGTGGTATACTTGCCGTCAATCGAGGAAGTAATGATCCACCTACTTTTTCTATTCTAGAATGGAAGCCTACCAAAGCAAAAAATAAAAAACCAATCGTACTCGTTGGCAAAGGTATCGTATATGACACAGGAGGCGTAAGTCTCAAACCAACAGCAAACTCCATGGACTTTATGAAAAGTGATATGGGAGGTGCTGCTACCGTTATCGGATCGATGGTAGCCATTGCTGCTAATAAACTTCCGCTGCACGTCATTGCGCTGGTACCTTCTACCGACAACCGACCTGGTCAAGATGCTTATGTTCCTGGCGATGTAATAGAAATGTTTAGCGGTGATACGGTCGAAGTTCTCAATACAGATGCAGAAGGAAGACTGGTACTAGCAGATGCATTGCATTATGCCAAAAGATACAAACCAGAATTGGTGATTGACTTTGCTACTCTGACAGGAGCAGCAGCTAGAGCAATTGGATCTGAAGGGATTTCGTATATGAGTACCGCAGATGATACGATTTGTAAAAAAATGGAAACAAGTGGATTTAATGTTTATGAACGATTGGTTCGTTTCCCATTGTGGCGAGAATACCGCAACCAATTAAAATCAAATATTGCAGATATTAAAAACCTTGGTGGCCCAAGTGCAGGTATGATTACCGCTGGAAAATTTTTAGAACACTTTATTGATTTTCCGTGGTTACACTTTGATATTGCTGGTTCTGCTTATCTAAAAGCAGCAGATGGATATCGGACTAAAGAAGGAACCGGCGTTGGTGTTAGACTAGTGTATGACTTTTTAAAGAATTATTAAAATTATGGAAAAGATAAAAATAGGAATCAGTATTGGTGATATGAATGGTGTTGGTTTAGAAATCATTCTAAAGACACTCGATGATAAAAGAATCAGAGAAAAGTTTATTCCTGTGATTTACGGATCATCTAAAATTGTCGCCTATCACAAGAATATGATCTCCATGGAAGATTTCAACTTTGCTGGTATCGGACCTGGAGAACCTTTCAAACCGAATCAAGTCAATGTAGTCAATTGCTGGAATAAGGATACAAAAATTGAGATCGGTAGCGTCACTGAACAGGGAGGCCATTTTGCAGGGCTGTCACTCGACCAAGCAACCAAAGACCTTAAAGCAGGAGTTATCGATGCACTGGTCACTGCTCCAATTCATAAAAAAGCTATGCAGTTGTCAGGATTTCGTTTTCCAGGACATACCGAATTTTTAACCCATGCCTTCGATTCTAAAGAGAGTCTGATGTTGATGTGTAGTGAAAACTTGAGAGTAGGGTTGGTCACCAATCACGTTCCAGTTGGAGACGTTGCAGGGCTTATCACTAAAGAACGACTAAAACATAAACTATCTATTTTTAATCGTACCCTAAAAATAGATTTCGGAATCGAACGGCCTGCCATCGCTGTACTTGGTCTGAATCCACATGCAGGAGACGATGGCGTTATTGGAGAAGAAGAATCTAATATTATTCGTCCATTGATTATCGAAGCTAAAAAACAGGGACTTGGGGCCATGGGACCTTATCCAGCAGATGGCTTTTTTGGGAACGGTACGTATAAAAAATTCGATGGAATCTTAGCGATGTATCACGACCAAGGACTAGTTCCTTTCAAAGCCTTATCTTTTGGAAATGGTGTCAACTTTACAGCAGGACTCGAAGGAATTAGAACTTCTCCCGACCACGGAACTGCTCATGATATTGCAGGAAAAGGAATCGCAAACCCAAGTTCTTTCAGAAATGCAGTCTTTTTAGCACTCGATATCGCTCGACAGCGAAAATCTTATCACGAAATGCATGAAAATCCTGTCAAAAAGAACAAACAACATAGTGAACGCTCAAGAAAAAAATAAGAAATTCAACTAAAAAAGCATTATACCAAATAATAAATATTAAAAATGATGAAAACCTATAATATTTAGCATTATTCTTGTTGTGTTAGTGATTATACAGGCATATTTACCCCAATATTCACTAAAAAATAATTAAACATGTTTGGTACAATTCTTTTAATTGACGACGATAATGCTACTAACTATCTACATAAATACTATCTCGAAGAGTGGAATATTTGCGAGCGTGTTTTAACGGCAGAAGATGGTCTTATCGCTCTCGACCTTATTAATAACACCCCTGATTTATTCTCTTCTTCTAATGATCTAATTCTTTTAGATATCAATATGCCAGTAATGAATGGCTTCGAATTTCTACAGGAATATGAAAAAATGAACCCTGATAAAAAAGCGGACTGCTTATTCGTTATGCTAACTACCGAGCTAAGCGAAACTTATCAACAACGTGCCAATCAAATTTCAGACATTAATGGTTTTGTAGAAAAGCCACTGACTCAAGAAGATTTGATCAAACAGGTTAAACTAAGCTCAAAAATCAACGTGCTCTGATTTAATCGAACGGTTCCGCCGGCATCGTTCGCTACAATACTTTACATTCTCCCAGTTTTTTTCCCATTTTTTTCGCCACTTGAATGGTAGGTGACAGATAGGGCATACCTTTTCTGGTAAATCTCTTTTTTTCATTTTAGAATATTATTTTTTGATAATTTTTGTACAATTTTACAATCAATAATCTTTCGCTAATAAACAAGGTTAGCGATTTGGTGTTTAAAATAATATGGAAAATAAACAACGTATACCACTCAATCTTCGCGATATTGATCGTATCGTAGAGATGGCTTGGGAAGATCGTACGCCTTTCGAAGCAATTACTTTTCAATTTCAGGTTTCTGAAAAAGAAGTCATCGAGATCATGCGTCGAGAAATGAAACCTTCCAGTTTCCGAATGTGGCGCAAACGGGTACAAGGACGGGCTACCAAACACCGCCTTAAACGCAACTTTACAGCAGGTCGCCACCGTTGTAGTCGACAACGTACCATTTCAAATAATAAAATCAGTAAAAGGAGATGAGCGAATTTCTGGCTATTGACTTTACTAATCCTTGGAATTTTTCCTTATTTACCATCACAACTTTTGGAATTATCTTCTTTCGATATCTACTAATATCCGGAGTTTATCATTATGTCTTTTATAAATTATTTCAAGAAAAATTTATAAAGAACGTAATCAATTTCAAACCTAAAGAAATCCAACAGTTTCGTACAGAAATTATTCGTTCTGCTATTACCTCTTTTATTTTTGCGCTTTCTGGAACCATTCTTTTGATCCTCTGGAAGGCTGGATATACTGGTATTTATTTAGAATGGTCTACTTATTCCCTTTGGTACCTTCCTGTGAGTCTTTTAGTGGCAATGTTAATTCATGAGACGTATTATTACTGGCTTCATCGTTGGATGCATCGACCAAAGATCTATCGCCTTGTACACAAATGGCACCATGATAGTATCGAAACCACGTCTTTTACTGCCTTTTCCTTTCATCCAATTGAGTCGATTCTACAAGCATTGATGATTCCTGTATTGATTATATTTTTACCCATGCATCTTAGCATTTTATTATTATTTCTAATCATCATGACGATTTCTGCAACTATTAATCACGCGGGAATAGAAATTTATCCTGCTTCTTTTAATCGACACTGGTTGGGTAAATGGATTATTGGTGCGACTCATCACGATCTACATCACAAACAATTTCGCTATAACTTCGGCCTCTACTTCACTTTCTGGGATCGATGGATGAAAACAGAAAGTCCCAAATCTGATGAGTGGTTTGAGAAGCATGCTAATCACTGATTATTTTGACCATTAGTTCACAGTCAGAAGCCTTAAATTCCGTATCTTCGTAGAAAAAAATATGGCGACGAACAATCGCAATAAAATACGCCAACGCTATACCGAAAAATTTAATCGTCATCTGACTTCCCTCAACACTGCCCAGATGGCTGCAGTCGAATCAATCGACGGCCCGATGATGGTGATCGCTGGACCAGGTACTGGAAAAACCCATATCCTCACCGCTCGTATTGGTCGCATCCTACGAGATACCGATACACAACCGGGAAATATTCTTTGCTTGACCTTTACGGATGCAGGCGTATATGCGATGCGCGAGCGATTACTCGAATTGATCGGCCCTGAAGCACACCGTGTTCATATCTATACTTTCCATTCTTTTTGTAATAATGTGATTCAAGAAAATATGGAGTATTTCGGTCGTCACGAACTCGAACCACTCAGCGAATTAGAACGGGTAGAATTATTGCGAAACTTAATTGACCAACTTCCTTCCGACCATTTATTGCGACAGCGTAGCAACGATGTTTATTATTATGAAAGACATCTCTTTGATTTGTTTAAACAAATGAAATCCGAAAACTGGTCGCCTGAATTTATTTTAGAAAGAATAGAAACCTATGTTAATTCACTCCCCGATTTGCCTGATTTTCGTTATCAACGAAATTTTAAAGAAAATAAAAAAGGAGATTTAAAACAATGGAAATACGACGAAGCAATTGGTAAAATGGCCTACCTCAAAGTGGCAGCAGCACTATACCCCAAATATGTCAACATGATGAAGCGGGCACGGCGCTATGATTTTGACGACATGATCTTATGGGTACTAGAAGCTTTTCAAAAAAACGAAGCACTCTTAAAAATTTATCAAGAACGATACCTTTATTTTCTAGTAGATGAATACCAAGATACCAATGGCGCACAAAATCAGGTACTCCAAGAAATGATTCAATATTGGGAAAATCCCAATGTCTTTATTGTAGGCGACGACGATCAGTCTATCTTTGAATTTCAGGGAGCCCGCTTAAAAAATTTAGTTGACTTTTACCATCAATATAAGGATGATTTAAATCTCGTAATCCTTACTGATAATTATCGTTCTTCTCAACATATTCTCAACAGTTCTCGGACCGTTATCGAGCGAAACGATAATCGAATTATCCGCAGCCTAGATAATGTGTCTAAAATTCTTACAGCTCGTCATCCTCAATTTTCGGATATTAAAGTACTTCCTGAAATAGTCGCTTACGAAAATCGAGCGCAAGAAGAAGCGGATTTAGTTAGTCAAATTGAACAACTTTATAAAGAAGATTTTCCAATGGATGAGGTCGCTATTATTTATGCGCGACATCAACAAGCCAGAAATATTATTACGCTTTTAGAAAAAAAACAAATACCTTATAACACGCGAAAGCAGATTAATATTCTTGATCTGCCGTTGATTTTAAATGTGCGATTATTTTTAGAATATTTAAACGCAGAATATCAACTTCCTTATAGTGGAGAATTTTTATTGTATAAAATTCTTTCTCTCGAATTTCTTGGAATTCCTCCCAATGACTTGGCAAAAATGAGTTTTCATCTCGCACCTCATCAAAGTGAAATGAACTGGAGAACCTTGATTGGAAACGAAATAAAACTACGAGAGATTGGAGTGGAGGCCGTCGGTCCCGTTCTCCAATTTTCTCAATTATTAGATGAGTTAATTAGCCAATATCGTAGCTATCCGCTGCTCACTTTAATTGAAAAAATAATCAATCGAAGTGGTCTTTTAGGCAGTTTATTAAAAAAGGAAGACAAGGAATGGCACTTACAAGTGATCAGTACTTTTTTTAGTTTTGTACAAAAAGAAACCGATCGAAATCCACGCCTTACGCTTGATCAACTCCTAGAAATATTTAACAAATTAGATGCGAATCGACTTTCGGTCAGAATTCAAAAAACCATTTACCATAAAAACGGAGTTAACCTTGTAACCGCTCATAGTTCGAAAGGATTGGAGTTTCAACGAGTCTATTTAATTGATGGAGTACAGGATCAATGGGAGCCTTCTCGGCAATCAGCTTCTCGACGTTTTAAAATGCCAGACACCGTAACTTTGTCTGGAGAAGCCGACGCTAC
>JALZUU010000232.1 GCA_023300665.1 Saprospiraceae bacterium
GGTGTATCTACGATAACAAAGGTCTCAGAAACACAACCAAATTCATCCTGTCCATACACGGTATAATCGCCAGCAGGTAGATCGGTAAAATTGATGATTGAAGAAAAATTAATTCCATCTAAACTAAAAAGAATCTCGGTTAGACTCTCATCCATTTGAATCGTTCCGTCGCTGTCGCCAAAGCAAGAAACATCAGTTACTGTATAAGGATAAGATAGTGGGAATATTTCTTCTAAAGCAAACGCAGTACTCACTGAACAACCATTGGCATCTGTTACTTCGAATTCATAAAATCCAGCAGGTAGCTGATCCATTTGGTCGATGATATTTCCATTGCTAACCACACTAGTCGTGTATGGCTCAAAACCTCCACCAATTGTAGTGGTAATAATCCCAGTGGAATCATCTGCACAACTTGGAGTCGATTCTAATCCAATTCGAAGTGGCTCAGCCACCGTTAGATTATATATTTGAATGGAGTCACAACCATAAATACTAACATAGTTTTCTGTAAATATACCAGAGCTACTACGCAACGCTCCATCCAAAAATATCGTTTCTCCTGCACAAAGATTAACCTCTTCTGTAATGGAATAAAGAGGTGCTTCTACGATACTAATTCTAATAGTAGAATCACAACCAAAATAACTTTGATAACTAAAGATCGTATCGATACCTGGTAGTAATATTTTATTTTCTAGAAACACTGTATTATCACTACAGGCTATGGTATCAATTAATTGAGTAGATCCAATTTCTCCATTGTCTTCTACCGATATTGTGACCAAAGAATCACAACCAAACTGATTCGTCAGCGTAAATTCTTGATTCATTCCTGGCATCAATTCTACTCCTTCGAAAGTAAAGCTTTGATCAGAACAAATTGAAACTGTCACCTCTGTCGCATTCAAATTCAAGGGTGTTACTAGAATTGAATCTACGCTATAACAACCATCGCTGGTTCGTGCAACTACTTGATATAACTGGGTTTCACTTGGCGTGATGATTACTTCTTCACAAGTACTACAATCAATATCTGTTTCTGGAAACCACTGATAAGAATCAAATCCTGTCAGGGAAATTTGCAAGCTGGTACCAGGACAAAGCGTGGTATCTGGTCCTAATTCCACGACCGTACCTTCGTCTAAAATCACTTCTATCGTATCCGTCAAACTATAACATTCTTTAATAGTCGTAATCCAATAAGTGCCAGGACCAACAGCGGTATAATTTTGTCCAACTTGACCATCTTGCCAACGATATTCATCCCAGCCTTCGTCCGCAGAAAAAACGGTAATTCCATTATCACAAACCATTTGGTCTGGCCCTAAGTCAAGCGACAACATTGGATCATAAACTGGAACCACTGCCATGTTATTCACATAATTACATTCATAAATGTTGGTAAATGGAAAATCTACAGAAAGCTCGTAAGGCGTTTCCAAACTACCATCATCATTAACTACGATATAAATAGTTGAAACCCCATCAGGAATGGCAATCTGTTGAGTGGTATTTTCTCCCGGTTCTAGTTCAACATTTGATTCTCTAACCAACCAAGGAGTAGTCATTACTAAGGTCGGATCTTCGGAATAAAGGCTAATATTTATTTCTTTTGATAAAGTATGATTTCCCTCATTAGTTGTCAAAAGATTAAGATAAGATGTTAGATCATCTTCACAAACTACTTCGCCCGACACCACCGCATCCGCAGCAGGAAATTGTCGATTAGCATATTGTGTTAAGAAATTATTGAGCACTAAGCTATCTCCAACAATATGATGGGATTGCTGCTGGATAGGAATTCTTAAGTTATCATTGATATTGGTATTAAAATATTGATGTTGATTCCAAAGTTTTCGCGTAGGAATCCAAGGGGTACCACCGGAACCAAATGCTTTGAGTTCGTTGGAGCAACTACAAAGAATTTCCGTTGCACCATCCGCATCTACATCCACCACAACTGGATACTCTACTCTCGTACCGGATACACAAGGTGCAGCGGAAAGTTCTGCTCCATTGCTTCCGTTAAGTATGAGAATTTCGGACTCGGTACGATAAACGACTTCGCTTGCACCATCATTATTAAAATCAAAAACACTACTACCCGTTTGTCCAGACCAGTCATCTGTCGTAATCGACCACTCAACGTTCCATTGATTATTATCAGGTTTGAGCACGCGATAATTAAAAGGAGTACAAACACCAATTTCTAATTTTTGATCCCCATCAAAATCAGCAATATTCACCTGAGCAATAAATCCAGAATTGGTGGTCACCGTAAAAACATCGTATAATAAATCATTGGTTTGTAAATCCCAAGCATAGATAATTCCAGCTGAACCATCCGCCACATTACCTGTAACAATTGCGTCAAGATCTCCATCTAAATCAATATCAGCAATACTCGTCCAACCATCTTCTCCACCTGTCGCCGTTCTCTCTATCGTCATTTGCGGATCGGTATTACTTAAATTGACTGCGTATACCATTCCTCCAGCAACTAGTTCAAGACCACTACAATTTGCACAGAAAGCATCCGGTAATACATCCACCGCTACCGGAAAAGAAGAAGCACGAAGTACAGACTGCGTACCTTCAAAAGTTTTCATTCC
>JALZUU010000233.1 GCA_023300665.1 Saprospiraceae bacterium
GCGTAGAGAATACCTTTGGCGCCGTTTTCAAATTCGAGTAAAACATTACCGTCGTCGTCGAGTTGTCGACCAGGAACTAGCGAACTTAAATCAGCGCAGATTTTTTTGATTTGTAAACCAGAAATATATTCCGCCAAGTTCTCCGCATGCGTTCCAATATCACCCATCGCACCCGCAATTCCTGAACGCTTAGGATCCGTTCGCCAAGCCGCTTGCTTCTGATCAGAGTCTTCTAATTTAGTAGACAACCATCCCTGAGGATAAGCCACTACGATCTTCCGAATCTTTCCAATCTTTCCTTTAGCGACCATCATCCGTGCCTGCTTAACCATCGGGTAACCCGTATAATTATGCGTCAGCGCGAAAATCAATCCAGTCTTTTTTACAATCTTTTGTAGCGACTTGGCTTCTTTTAAATTAAAGCAAACAGGCTTATCACAAACCACATGAAAACCATTCTCTAATGCCATCTTAGCCGGTCCATAATGTACATGATTCGGCGTAACAATCGACACAAAATCCATTCGCTCTCCTTCTGGTAATGCCTTCTCTTTTTTGATCATTTCTTCATAAGAACCATAGACCCGATCCGCTGGTAAATATAAATCTTGTCCTGATAGTTTAGATTTTTTTGGATTGCTACTAAAGGCACCACAAACCAATTCTATCTCACCATCAATAGCAGCCGCCATTCGATGTACGGCTCCAATAAAAGCACCACGGCCACCACCGACCATACCCATTCTGATTTTTCTATTTTTCATAAAAATTATTTGTAAATGTTGAGTTGTTGAAAAGAAATAAAGTTTTGTGAACAAAGAAAGGTAGATACAAGAACTCAAAAATTATATTTCAAAAGGTGCGACCCACGCTGGGGTCGGCTGTTTAACGCTCAATGAATTGAGCTAACATACTTTGATCCACGCTGTGGCGTGGCAGGCTCCGCTGGGATCAGTCTTAGAGAAACCCTTATTATTTGCGTGGTTTGTATTCTTTGATTACTGTATGCTGCACCACCGACGGCAGCGCCGTCGCAGTATGTTAACCAATAATCCAAGGCTAACGAAACGACCCCGTAGTGCGTCGCACCGCGAATAAAGAATTTTATAAAAAGCGCTTGTCTAAATTTCACAAGTTTATAAAAAGTAGACAAGCGCTAATAGAATAGAATTATCCTATTCTAATTCAATCTTTTCATTTTTAAAAGTAATAAAGTAAAGCAAACCAACCACACCCGCAATACAAGCAGGGATGATCCATACCACTTGCCATTCATGACCGCCAGCGGCGATTGCATTTTGTTGTACAATCATACCACCTACTCTAAATCCGATCAACATCCCCAATCCATAAGTAGCTAACGTAATTAATCCTTGCGCAGCACTCTTGAATTTTTCTCCTGCTTTATAGTCGGTATAGATTTGACCAGAGACAAAGAAAAAGTCATAACAAATACCATGTAATACGATGGCACCTATCAGCATTCCATATCCAGCTCCTATTGATCCGTCTCCATAAGCAAACAAAAGGTATCTCGCAACCCAAGCAAGCATGCCTATAAACAACGTCATTTTTATACCATACTTTTTTAAGAATAATGGCAACAATAACATAAATAAAACCTCTGATGCTTGGCCCAGCGTCATGATAGCTGCTGCATTATCTACGCCAGATTCATTGAGATATAAATTGGCATTTCCATAATAGAAAGCGAGTGGAATACAAATTAAGATAGAGGCGATAAAGAATACCAAATAGTTACGATCCTTCAACATCGCTAAGGCATCTAATCCTAAAATATCTCTTATCGATACCGACTCACCTTTTGATTTAGGAGGTGTTTTTGGTAAGGTAAAACTAAGTAGACCGAGCACTAAAGAAGCGCCCGCCGCTAAAAGAAAGGTGTTTTGTAATAGGTTAGCTGATTCCCAGCCCATGAATCCAATCATCAATCCAGCAGCAATCCAACCTACCGTACCCCAAACACGAATACTTGGAAACTGAGCAGCTGGGTCTTCCATTTGGTTAAAAGAAATGGCGTTGACAAGTGCCAAGGTCGGCATATAAACTAGCATATATCCTAAAACATATGGATAGAATCCTGCAAAGTCTGGTGATTGAGAAGCCATATATAAAAGTCCCGCTCCCATCAGGTGAATAATTCCAAGGATGATTTTTGCATCAAAAAAACGATCCGCAATCAATCCAATAATAAAAGGTGCAATGATCGCCCCCCAAGATTGTGTCTCATAAGCCATCCCAATTTCGGTATCTAAAGCACCTAGACCTTTACTCAAAAAGGTACCCATGGTCACAAACCATGCTCCCCAAATAAAAAACTCCAAGAACATCATGAAGCTTAACTGAACTCTCATTCCTGCACCCATATTAATTTTTTTAAATTTATTTTTTATTATGATTTTTTTACTAAAAAAACTCAATGGCAACTTCAAGTCTCTCTCCAATATTAGTATACGTCAAAAGAAAGCCAATCGTTAACCCTCACTAATTGAAGAGCTTCACCGATTGAAGAGAGCCTATTGAAAACCAATCGTCCACCTATTGTATTTCTCTTATCTTCACATTCCTAAACGCCACACCATCACCATGATCCTGCAACATAATATGTCCTTTTTTAAACGTCCCAAAGTCCGCAGACATATCTTTAAATTTACTATTGGCAATCATCTCTTTCCACTCGTCTCCAAACATTTCGAAATGTACAACTTTCTTTCCGTTTAACCAGAATTCTACCTTACCTTTTAGACTACGAATCATCACTTCATTCCAAGCACCTGCTGGTTTGACCATCATCATACTAGTTTCAATCATATCGTATAAGTCACCTGCTCGATGAGTTGGATATTTAGAATCAGGATGACAAGTATTGTCTAGAATTTGCATCTCAGGTCCGGTCATATAACCTGCATGGTATTTTTCAGATTCGACGGCATTAAAGAAAATACCGCTATTACCACAGTCAGCGATTTTCCATTCTAAGATTAATTCAAAATCTTCATATTCTTTTTCACTTGTTAGATCACCTCCATCTTCGGCTTTTGTAACGCCATCTTCTGTTGGAACTACCTCTAAGGTAATCGCTCCATTTTTGACGACCCAACTACTGCCGGGTTTATCTTTACGGTAGGTATGCCAGCCGTCTAGATTTTTTCCATTGAATAAGAGTTCCCAACCTGCGGCTTCTTCTCCTGGAGATAAAGCATTAAGGCTACCCGCGAGATATTGAGCAGGTGTAGGTTGTGTCGCTCCGTTTTGTCCTTGAGGAATCTGATTCATATTGTACCAAGCTTCGGTAGTCCAAAGTTCATGTTGTTGATCACTCACAAAATATTTATTGAGATGAACATAGAGCATATGTCCTGGCTTCATTCCTTTTAATTCTAAAAATACTTTTTTACGATCTTCTGAAACGGTTGCTGTTTGTACAGACAATTTGGTCAAACCCAATTTAGGGCCACCGTATGCTTCCGTTGGTTTATAATAAAATTGCTCAATCGTATAATCTTCCGGACTCCAACCGTCTCCAATTTTTAAAGGTTCGGTAAACTCAATTTCTAATCCATTGGTCTTGGCACGAATAGCCAACATCTCAAAAACAGATTCCTTATTATAGGCCAATTTTTGCAATCCATACCATAACGTACCGTCGTGTCGCCAGTTACCTGAACTACCAACGCCGCCTACATACAAAGCACCGTCGGGACCCCAAGCCATTCGGTTGACCCCAGCTTCTAATCCTTGCGTAAAGCGGAAGAGTGCGCCTTGATATTGACCATTTATTTTTTCTGTAAAAACTCTTTTGATTCCTCCGTGGGTTACTTCACCGTGAATCAACTGATCTTTATAAGGCCCCACGTTAATCTTCATCGGCGTAGAAGGAGAGTTACCAATTTCGTCTTGTGGCAACCAAACTACCGGAGGTGCTTCTTTAGTATTGGCGGTACCCGCAAAATCAACAGATCGTGATCCATACCAATTGCCTTCTTGAATATGCAAAATCTTACAAGAGGGCAACCAGTCTCCTTGATTGTCAGCTACAAAAATTTCGTTGTCAGGCCCTAGCCCAATTCCGTTGGGTGTTCGCAATCCACTCGCAATAAAATCGACCGATCCATCTGCTTTGCTAATTTTTACGACCTTCCCACGATCTTGAATCTGTGGTTGAGTACTCGCTCCACCGGGATTGATAGCGGTTGCTAAAGTTGCATAAAAATAGCCTTCTTTATAAACGAGTCCAAAAGCAAATTCGTGGAAGTTGGCAGAGACACGCCAGTTTTTTGAAACGGTTTGGTATTCATCAATAATATCGTCTCCGTTATGATCAATCAGTTTGGTAAGTTCTTGTTTTTGTAAAACATAAATTTCGTTATCGACGACTTTTAATCCGAGGGGCTCGGCTAATCCAGCAGCAATTTGTTTTACTTTAATATCATTATGATCTTCGGCATTTAAATTATCTAATAAATAAATACCACCACTTGGATCCCAATTAGAAACGACCATTCGACCATCTGCTAGGAAATCCATTCCGCCAACTTTAGGCTGGAAATTATCAGGTCGTGCTTGACTAAGTGTAAAAGCAGGGTGGACGGAATTTAAAGGTATTTGATCACCAGGTACTTGAATGGTCGCAGCAATTGATAAATTTTTCTCCATTTGTTTGGGTCGATCTTTGGCGAGATGACCAAACATTTCGCGAGGAACTACCTCATAAGCAACGGCTCCTAAAGGTTTGTATTGAAAGACTAAACTCTTTCCACCATAGCCTTGGAAATAATCAATTCGAATAGGATGAATTCCTGCTTTGAGTGCGATTCTTCCATCCTTGCTATCAGCGCCGTGTGGCCCGTCGTGATTGATGACCATTTTATCATCGATAAACAACATAGAACCATCATCACTGATTAATCTAAAATTATAAACTCCTTCTTCTTTAATGCTTAAGTAACCTTGTAAAAAGATCGCAGCATTATCATCCATCTTTACCATACTGGTTTGACTGATTACTACGTCTGCTAAAATACCTGCTGCAGTCAATTGACCTCCAGATCTAGTATCTGCCAATTTGCTAAGGTTCTTTTTATAACTATACATTTTAGTAATTAAGCCAGGAAATAGATCTTCTTCTTTGATATTTTTATTTCCATAAACATAATCTTGCGACTCAGGACTCGCAGCATTTGCTTCGCCTCCTTTATCATTTTTATCCATCGCTAAAATATAGGCGACCATCGTATTTAAATCTTCGTCCGGTACTTTTGGATGTGCGCTCATCACTTGAGGACCCCAAACGCCACTACCACCCACTTTGATTTTATTAGAAAGCATGGCAATGTTTTCGTCCGTCGTGGTATATTTTTCAGCAATGTCTTTGTAAGAAGGACCGATGGTTTTACGGTTGGCGTTATGACAACTACGACAATCGCTACGCGCAATTAATTTTGCACCACTCGGCGAATCCTCGTTTTCAACTTCCGGTTTATTTTCGTTTTCTACTAAAGGTTCTTTAATGAAAGGCGTGGTCAGCGTGGTGGTTTTATTATTGTTTAATAAGATTTTTCCAGTGACGGCTACGCCAGAATATTTTCCTAGTTTAACCGCTTTTTCATCCAGTAAATTTAAGGTTCCATCCGCTTTTATTTGTTCTTTTACAGAAACAGAATTGACATTAATATTTAAACCAACTTGCATTCCTTCCGGTACATTTTCTGTAGTAAATTTTCTTTGTAAACCTGCCAATCCACTTTCCGAAGGATGATAAATTGGACGCTCATTGACCCTAATAGATTTTCCATTTCCATAATTAAGTTGATACATTAATTCACCTTGTCCATCAACAATTCGGTGTCCACGGTATTGAACATCTGGAATAATTTCTTTTCCATTCTGAACTAAATACCAAGGCTCTTTAAACTCATTAACAAAATAAGCATCCCCCACAGAAGTAGGTTGTGGACCATGCGCCGTCGTATAAACCGCTCCATCAAAATCTACATATCCTTTCCAAGCTTTATAGATCACCGCTGTTTCGGTATTATAAGACACCAAAAAATCTGGAGCGAGTGAAAGCGTAATCATCCGTGGTTGCAAGTCCATAATGGATCGGAAAATCCAAGGTTGATTCGAGTCAGCGAAGGCGGTAGAAGAATCACTAGTACCTCCTTTGGTAGCCGGATCTGTTTGGCAAGCGAAGAAAGTGAGGAGCAGAAATAAAAGGAAATAACGAAGTCTCATGGTAGGTTTAATTTAGTGGTTATAAGTCAGAGTTATTGTAGAATGAGCACTAAGTTAGTAAAACTTTAGAGGTTGACCTAAAATTTGGGTGGGAAAAAGGAAGGGTTCCTAAAACAGTTTCCCGGTTTACGAAATCAGTTCCTCGAAGGTTTACTAAAGCTAGTCAACAATTGAAGAGGCTTTGGTAAACTTGAAGGGCACAGACTAATCTTTATTGCAAGTCAGAAGATAAATATTATTGTGAACGCCAAATAAAAAATGGCCACCAAAAAAATTGGTGACCATTATATAAATTATTTTAATTCAACGGAAGAAGTCCTGCCTGATGACGATATTCTGCTCGTCGAAGTTCAGATACCTCTTTTCTAAGTATTGGCATTTTTTCCAAAATAAAATTTTCAACATCACCTTCAATCAGAAAACGGTTTGTCAAAACAGAAGTATTATCTGCTCGATTAAGAATCTTTTCGTCAACAAATGCTTCTTGTTCATAAAGAAAATTAAGCGCTACTTCTGATACAATTAAATGGCCACGGCAATAGTTAAAATCTGATAATTGGGTTTTACTACAATCAATTACATTGAAACTAGAATCGTTCGCAGTTATTAACCAGTATTCTTCTTGCTGTGAGGAGATAATACGACTTCCGTCTTCATCATTGTCTCGAATTATTTCGTCAAATGCTTTTAAATATACCCCTTTAAAGTCTGCCTTTTCGAAGGCTCTTTTAAGTTGGTCATTTAAAATATACATACCACCGCCCATAAGCAGTCCTTTGTAATCTCCATAATCAGTGGTGATATGTAGCTTGAGTAAATCATCTTGTCCTATTGAATTCATAGAGGTCTCGCTTCCATTTTGAAAATAAGAAGAACCGATTACTGCGTCAGGATAAATTAAGAAATAATTCATGTTATTTGACTATTACTTAAAGTGTAAATCGTTTAAAATAAAAAAGGAACCGTTTGATTCCTTTTCTATTAAAATATCTATCAGTTTGTAAACTATGGAAATTAATCTCACTTCGTTCCCTCCCCAATCGACCGCACCATATATCTGATCACTTTCTCCATCAAATGCACTCGATCCTTTCCTCGTACATTATGTGGATGCATCGGATAAGGGAAAAAATCCATCTGTACACCTGCATCTACGAATGCTTTTACCAGTGCAAGATTATGTTGCATCACCACCACATCATCTACTGTACCGTGGATCAATAATAAGTCTCCCTCTAAATTTTGGACATGATTCATTAGACGGTTTTCTTTATAACCCTCTTCATTTTCTTCTGGACGATCCATATACCGTTCGCCGTACATCGCTTCGTAATATTTCCAGTCGGTCACTGGACCACCAGCAACGCCCGCTTTAAATACACCAGGATGGCGGAGCATTAAAGAGGTGGTCATAAATCCACCGTAGCTCCATCCGTGCACGGCCATGCGATTCGTATCTGCGTAGGGTAGGGTTTTTAAATATTCTACTCCAGCTAATTGATCTTCCATCTCTGGCGTACCAAGACGACGGTGAATGGTGTTTTCAAATTCAAAACCACGATTAGCCGAGCCACGATTATCTACCGTAAAGACGAGATATCCTTCTTCGGCCAAATAGTGCATCCATAACGGTGCTCCTGCACCCCAGCGGTTGGTGATCATCTGTGCATGCGGTCCTCCGTATACATAAACGACAACAGGATATTCTTTCTCCGCAGAAAAATGACTGGGTTTAATCATCCGAGCGTTGAGCATTGGACCCCCTGGAGATTTGATTTGGAGAAGCTCGGTGGTTGGCTGAGCGTATCCTTCCATTTTATTTTTTGAAGTAGAAATAGTTCTTAATATTTTTCCTTCAAGGTCAATCATGTTAATCGTATAAGGTTCTTCCAGACTAGAATAAGAATCTATTAGGCGATCTCCTTTTTGATTTAAACTAAAACTATGAATACCCGGTTTCCCTGGAATTTGCATTTGATTACTACCATCTAAATTGACACTATAAGCGTATTGATTTAATCCAGATTCGTCTGTTCCTTTGACCAATAATTTTTTACCAGTATTATCTAAACCAATAATGTCCAGCGTTACCCAATTGCCTTTGGTGACTTGATTAAGCAGCGTACCATTTTTATCATAACGATAGACATGCATAAAACCATCTCGTTCACTCATCCACAAAAACTCATTAGCATTATTAGGTAAAAACCAAACAGGATTCTCGGGTTCTACGTATTTGTCATGTTTTTCCTGAAAAAGTGTTTTGACAAAATCGCCTGTTTGCGCATTGTATTGATTGAGCCACATTCGGTTTTGATCGCGATTGACTACGGCGATATAAACAAATTTATTTTCTGGTCCCCAACCTAAATTGGTTAGGTATTGGTCTTCTTCTCCCGTCGTTTTTAAGTAAACAGTTTGTCGAGTCATCCGATGATAAATACCAACTTTAGCTTTTTCACTTTTCTGTCCAGCCATTGGATATTTCGTGGTCCGTAGTGCACCCGGTGTCGCATTAATATCGAGTAGTGGATAATCGGCCACATTGGTTTCGTCTTTTTCATAAAATGCTAAATGTTCTCCGTTAGGCGACCAAAAAGTTCCTTTCCCAATTCCAAATTCATAACGAGCGATTGCTTGACCACTGACCGTATTGCGATCCGTATTGTCTTTAACCGTTGTTTTAGGAATGCCGATGGTAGCCGTATAAAGGTCATTGTCCATCGTATAGGCGAGTTGATTATACTTGTACAAAAAGTCTGCATTTGCTGCACCACGCGCATGAGGTGTTAGAAGGAATCCTTGATTTTTGTCAATATCATAAGCGATATAAGCCGTGTCGTGGTGAAAATAAAAACGGTTGGCATCAACCCAACGTATACCAGGAAATCGTTTTAGATCCAGTTGACAACCTTTATTAAGATGATCGACGGTGATGGTCGACATGGCTTTTCCTTGGTCAATCATGATGGCTTGTCTATCGGAAGTTAGGTAAGCGAAATTATTGGTTTCTGGAATCCATTGTAGGTTGGCCAATCGATCAGGAGCAAAGGTGCTACCTCGTTTTAGGATGGCATCTGAGAGGGTGAGTTGCATAGTTTGAGCGGATAGTCCGAATACAAAAACGAGCAAGCAAAAAGTAAGTAGGTTTTTCATGATAAGCGTTATTGTTATAAAAATCAATTGCTAAGGTAAGGACTTTAAGCAAACTGACAACGCTCTTTTAAGAGAAGTTTCCAAAAAAAAGCACCAATGCCGGATATTGACATTGGTGCTTTTAGAGGCAG
>JALZUU010000234.1 GCA_023300665.1 Saprospiraceae bacterium
TGTGTGTGAATACGTATACGATTACCCGAACGTGGACAGCGACAGATGAGTGTAATAATGCTACGACTGCGACGCAAATAATCAATGTAGAAGATACACAAGCGCCAGTATTAGCCAATGTGCCTGCTGCAATTACAGTAGATTGTGATAATGTTCCACCTGCTTCAATAAGTGGAATTACTGCCACGGATAATTGTAGTGACGCTACAGCAATAACTATTGATGTATTAGATAATACTATCCCTGGACCATGTGCAAATAATTTCACGATTACACGTACTTGGTCTGCCACGGACGAGTGTGGTAATGTTTCTCAACAAACACAAATTATAACGGTAGTAGATACCGAAGCTCCAGCACTTGTTGGTGTTCCAGCAGATGCAACAGTTAGCTGTGAGAATTTACCAGCTTTACCAGTTGTGACAGCGACGGATAATTGTACTGCCGAAAATAATATACAAATCACATTGAATGAATTACCAATTCCAGGTAGTTGTGCAAATAGTTATACGCTAGTTCGAACATGGACAGCAACGGATGAATGTGGTAATAGTAGTCAAGGAACACAGACAATTATAGTAGAAGATACTGATGCTCCAGTGCTAGCAGGAATTCCTGCTGACATTACTGCTACCTGTACTACGGAGCCTACTCCAGCAACACCAACTGCTACGGACAATTGTAGTGCTTCGGCGGATATTACAATTGATTATAACGAAGTAAGAACAGATGGAGCTTGTGCTGGTTCTTATACTTTAGTTCGAACGTGGACGGCAACAGATGAGTGTGGCAATCAAGATATTGGAACACAAACTATAATAATTGATGATACTACCGCTCCTGTATTTACTACCACTCCTGGTGACATTAATTCTGAATGTGGTAGCATTCCAGCACCAATTGATCCAGTTGCGACGGATAATTGTGGAGGAACTGTTACAATTACTTTAGTAGAAATTACTCAGCCAGGTGCATGTAGTACGGTTGATGATATTATTAGAACATGGACAGCAACAGACGAATGTGGTAATACTGCCACGGTTCAACAAACAGTTTCTGTTGCTGATAGTAATCCACCAGTATTTACTAGCTCACCTGCAGATGAGACAATTAATTGTACAGAGAGTGTACCAACAGCAAATGCTACAGCAAACGATGATTGTGATACGTCAGTTGATATTACTGTAGATGAAGTTATTGTAGATGGAAATTGCCCAGGAAATTATCAAGTGGTCAGGACTTGGACAGCAACGGATGATTGTGGTAATAGTGCAACACAGTCTCAAACAATAACAGTAGTAGATACTGAGGCACCAGTACTTTCTGGTATCCCAGCAAATACTAGTGCATCTTGTGATAATATTCCACCACCAGCGAACCCTTCTGCTACTGATAATTGTAGTACCAATATTGATATTGTCTATAATGAACAGAGAACTGAATTGGGTTGCCCAAATAATTATATTTTAACGCGTACATGGACAGCTGATGATGGTTGTGGAAATCAGTCAGTTGGCGTTCAAACGATTACTGTAGAAGATATTACACCACCAATTTTATTACAGGTTCCAAATAATCAGACGATTAGTTGTGATGAAGTAGCTAGTTTAGTTAATCCAATTGCTACAGATAATTGTGATAATAACCCATTCATTGATTTAACAGAATTGATTATTCCTGGACCATGTGAAAATACTTATAGTATCAGAAGAACTTGGACGGCAACAGATAATTGTGGAAATACGGATGAAGCTACTCAAGTTATAACTGTAATAGATGATGTCGCTCCGATTTTAGTAGGAGTTCCAAACAATATTGAAGTAAGTTGTGAATCAACTAATGGAATCCCATCACCAGCACCAGTTACAGCTACGGATAATTGTGATAATAATCCAACAGTTGTATTGGATGAACAAACATTGGAAGGATCTTGTGAAGGTGCTTATACAATCATCCGAACGTGGACAGCAACAGATGAATGTGGTAATGAGACGACTGGTGTTCAGGAGATTTCTATTGGAGATCAGACACCTCCAATTATTGATCCAGCACCAGCTGATATAACGGCAGAGTGTGGAAACATTCCTGCTGCAGGATTACTTAATGCGACGGACAATTGTGATTCGGACGTAACAGTAACAGTAGCTGATAATAATACACCAGGAGTTTGTATAGATAACTATACAATTACTCGAACTTGGACGGCAACAGATGCTTGCGGTAACACAACTACCACGGCTCAGACCATAACGGTAGAAGATACCACACCTCCAACAATTTTAGGAGTTCCAGTTAATATTGTAATTAATGATGCTACCGGAGATACGATACCTCCAGTGCCAAATGGTATTTCGGCTACTGATAATTGTGACACAGAAGTAGAAATTGATTTTACAGAATTAACGGAAGTAAACGGTTGTGGAACGGTTATTTTTAGAACATGGACAGCTACCGATAATTGTAGTAATACAAGCCAACAGACACAAACTATAACTACTAGCGGTAGTTTTGATATTTCAATTACTCCTTCGCAACCAGTTATTTGTAATAATGATCCTATTCAATTTGAAGTACTTGCAGATGAAACACCAATAAGTTACCAATGGTCAGCTGACCAAGGTTCGTTTGATGATCCTAACGGAATTGCACCATTCTATACCGGTAACGTAACTGGAAATGTTACTGTTAACGTTATCGTTACGACAGCTTCTGGTTGTGTTGGTGTAGCCAGTACAAACATCACTGTTAATGGTACTCCAAACTCTTCGGTATTCGCCAATGGGCCATTATGTGAGGGTGAAAATATTACCTTATTTGCAAGTGGAGGAGTGACTTATGAATGGTCAGGACCTGATGGATTCACTGCAGATATTCAAAATCCTGTTATACCAAGTTCAACTTCTATAAATTCAGGTGATTACTCAGTAACGATTACTAATACACAAGGTTGTATTTCTGTTGGAACTGTGAATGTTTCAGTTAATGATCAGATTAGTGCAGATTTTTCAGCAATACATGCTGATTGTGAAAACTTGGGAAGTGTTGTTTTCGGAGTAATGGGTGGAACTGGGAACTATACATTCACTTTTAATCCAGTTGCTCAAGTTACTGCTAATGCTCCTTATATTGCAGTAGGGTTAGATCCAGATATTTATAACGTAACGATTACTGATGATGGTGGATGTTCTACGATAATTAATAATATTCTTATTGATGATCGATGTGCTAACGGAGATTGTGCTGCCGAATCAGGGAATCTAACGATTGAAGACGAAAGCCTTTGTTCTGGTGATGCAAATAATAGTATCACAGCTACGCCTAATGGAAATATGATTGTTCCTCCTGGCTTTGAAGTAATTTATATTCTAACTGAAACGCAAGGTAATAAT
>JALZUU010000235.1 GCA_023300665.1 Saprospiraceae bacterium
AATAAAAATATTGCTTAAAGTTAATCAAAAGGAAGATTATTTAAGAAGTTGTTCATCCTATCTGATATCTCTTCTGTTTTCTGGTTAAACAAACCAATTAATTGTTAGTATTTTTGACAAAAAAATAAGGAAGGGTAATCTTCCTGTCTCTGCTTGACCTGATACTAACTCAAATATTGTTTATTTATGAAGACTTCCTCATTTATTTTCTTCATTTTTTTGGTTTGCACCTTCATTACCTGCCAAACTACTAGACAAATTCCTAGAGATTATCATCAACAAGAGATTTTTTCTGAAGCAGATACCCTCCGAGGAAAACTCTCTCCAGAAAGAACTTGTTATGATGTTCGGTTTTATGATCTTAAAGTGGAGGTTTATCCAACTACTAAAACGATAAAAGGGGAGGTAGATATTGTCTTCACGGCAACCCAAAATTTTGAACGGCTACAGATTGATCTTTATGAAAACTTAGAGATTGATAGCATTATTTATCAAGGCGTTTCGGTTGCGTATCAACGCCGATATCAGGCAGTTTTTGTAGAATTACCTTTCATAAAAAAGGGCACAACCGATCAATTTACGGTTTACTATCATGGTCGTCCCGTGATTGCAAAAAATCCGCCTTGGACTGGTGGATTTATTTGGACCAAAGACCGAAAAGGTACTGATTGGATCGCGGTAGCTTGCGAAGGAGACGGCGCCAGTATTTGGTGGCCCAATAAAGACCATCTTTCAGATGAACCTGATAGTATGATGATCCGAATAACGGTACCCGATCATCTTTTTTGTGTGGCCAATGGGAATCTAACCAACACCTATCCTGTCGACAATAACCGTCGCCGATTTGATTGGAAAGTCTCTTATCCAATTAATAATTATAATGTGACGGTAAATATTGGCGATTATGTCAATTTTTCGGATACTTATCAGGCCGCAGACCAGACGACGATGCCTTTAGATTATTATGTCCTCTCTTATAATTTAGAAAAAGCTAAAAAACATTTTCAGCAAGTAAATGGGATATTAAAATGTTTTGAAATTTTGATGGATAAATATCCTTTTTGGAAAGATGGTTATGGATTAGTAGAGACGCCTTATTTAGGAATGGAACACCAAGGTGCCATTGCTTATGGCAATAAATATATGCGGGGATATCTTGGTGGAATGATTCCATCAGATATGGATTGGGATTATATTATTGTACATGAAACAGGACATGAATATTTTGGGAATAGTATCAGTTGTAATGACCACGCCGAAATGTGGATTCATGAATCTTTTACCACTTATCTAGAGGCACTTTACGTAGAATGCTCCGCTAGTTATGAAGATTATTTGCGGTATTTACAGGTATTTCGAAATAGAGCTTATATTAAAAACCAAAAACCGATTGTTGGTCCACTAGATGTTAATTATACCGAATTTGGTTCCAGTGATCATTATTTTAAAGGATCTTGGGTGTTACATACCATTCGCCATGTCATTGGTGATGATGATCTTTGGTTTAAATTATTCCGCGATTTCTATAGACATTTTTCTATGAATCATGTAGAAACTGATATGGTGATTAAATGGTTTGATCAACGTACCAAGGTCAATCTAACGCCAATTTTCCAACAATATCTTTTTCATCCTGCAGTACCTAAGTTAAGATATTCGTTAGAGCAAAAAGGAACAGATTTAATTTTGACGCACGAATGGATGGTGAACGAACCTAAATTTGAAATGCCATTGCTAGTTGGTAAATCCGATAATTACCAAAGAATTAATATTCAGAATAAAAAAGGTAAATCTAACTTAGGGAATATAGATCGGGCTGATTTTGAAATTGCGACGGACCGTTTTCTAATTGATTTGGAGGAAGTAGTAGAATAAAAAAAATGTTTACTAAACTCTAAAAGCTTAGTAAACATTTTTTTTATATCAGTAAAAGCTATTTTCTTAGCTCTTGATGAATTTTCTTTCTTTGATACGAGCTTTCTTACCAACTAACTCACGTAGGTAGTAAAGTTTAGCACGACGAACTTTTCCTCTTTTAAGGATTTTAATATCAGCGATTGCTGGAGAGTTTACAGGAAAGATACGTTCTACTCCTACCCCGTTAGACATTTTTCTTACGGTAAAGGTTTTATTAGAACCTTCTCCTTTAATCTGGAGGACATCTCCTCGGAATATCTGAATACGTTCTTTAGAACCTTCAATAATCCGGTAGCTAATGCTAACGTTATCGCCTGGGCGAAAGTCTATTTTTCTTGGCTCCTTTACGTAAGCATCCTGTACAAATTTCATGACATCCATGTCTATTCTTTTTTGCGGTTTGAATTGAGGTGCAAAGATAAGACTTTTTATCATAAAAATGCCATATTTTTTCAAATTTTTCGCAAATAGAATTTTAGGCTGCTATCTCATTCTAATTTTAGTAGGAAATAGCTATCAATTTCTTACTATTCCTCCCCTTTCAGCTTTAGCAATACCTCCAAAAATCTAGTAGGATAAAGGCTTATTTGAGTAAGGTAGCATAACCTTCTAGTTGTTCTATTTCACCTCGTGGTCCGGTAAAGGAAATTCGGTAGATATAGACGCCATTTTGAGATAATTTCCCTGAATTTTTATAGCGACCATTCCAACCAGCATTAATATCTGTGGTTTCGTAGATCAATTGACCGTAGCGATTCCAGATACCCATTTTGTAGTTGGTAATTCCTCTAAAGACCCCTACTCCTTCAAATACTTCATTAAGTCCATCTTCGTTTGGGGTAAAAGCATTGGGCATAAAAAAGGTAACTTTAGGAACCACATCAACAATTTGGCGCAGCGTATCCGTACATCCGAAGAAGGAAGTCACGGTTAGTTCTACCACTTGTTTTCCAGTATCTTGGAATACATAAGTTGGATTTTGTAAAATAGAGCTATCCTGTCCACTCGCAAATTTCCAATCCCAAGATCTTGCGTTAAAAGACAAGTCTGTCATTGCTACTTCTGGATCAAAATTACTTACACCACGGGGAGGAGAAACCACAAAATTGGCCTC
>JALZUU010000236.1 GCA_023300665.1 Saprospiraceae bacterium
TAATACTCCAATAAATATTGATGGTCGACCACTAGACTATATTTTTAATCCTCCAGTAGAACAGGAAGCAGAAAAATCAGGAGAGCGATAAAAGGAAAATTATTAATACTGCATTTTAAAAAAGCGGTTACTAGATCATGTGATTTAGTAACCGCTTTTAAAAATAAATTCTAGTATTTTTATTCGCGTTTAAGAACGCTTGCTTATGCGCTTTTCCAACTTGCGGAGTTCGCAAAATTCATAAAGAGTTACACTAGATTTACGAACTCCACGAGGTAGCAAATAGCTAAGACTATTTACTTACATATTTATTACGTATTTGTATTTTTAATGCAAATGCAAAATAATTTTTATATTTATTTTTTGTATTTTCACAATGTTTCACTAATTTTATGACGATATTTTATTATTTCACCTAATACTTTGAATTATGAAATTTACCGTCTTACCGTCTTACCGTCTTACCGCTTAAAAGTATATTAATACTTTTATTAGCTTTTTTCTCCGTATCCGTTTATGGTTTTCAAATAAGTGGTTGTCCCCCTGAATCACCAGATTTGTTGATTTATCAATCAGCTGTATGGGATACGCCAGTTTCATACAATGGAAATATTAAGATAAAATCTGGGAGAACGCTAGAAATTAAGTCCCAAGTTAAAATGGGGGATGGGAAGTATATTGAAGTAGAAAGAGGTGCTAAATTAATTGTTAACGGTGGCCATCTTACAAATTTATGTGATGATTACTGGCAAGGAATTTATGTACATGGAAATGCAGGACAAGAGCAACCTGATCCAGAATCTACTCAGCCTTTAGCGTTAGATGATGCAGGTGTTGTTTTGATTAAAAATAGTTCTATTATAGAATACGCTTTAGTAGGAGTCCATACTTTTGGAAAGTCAATTGCTCCAGCAGAGCAAAAAAAATATTATGGAGGAGTTATTTTTGTTGAAAATAGTCGATTTTTTAATAACCTAATAGGTGTCAAATTTGAAGATTATCAATTTAATAATAAGAGTAAATTTTCATCTACTATTTTTGAAGAGGATTTTGATGAATTGGATAATCAAAGAAAAGTAGGAGTTTCGATTCAAGGATGTGAGAGAATAGAATTTGATCATTGTAGTTTTAATGACCTATTTGCAGGTTTTTTGGGATTTAATTTTGGTGCTTGGATTATCGATGGAAATACTTTTACCGACAATGAATATGGTATTGTTAGGTTTTCTTTCGGACCTATTTTTAATCGATTAATTATTGGAGATATAATTGGTCTCGATGAGGATAATATTTTTACGAATAACAGTACAGCTGTATTCTTATTTGGAGATACCGGACCAGCTCAAGTAACTATAAATCATAACCAATTTTTTTGTGGTCGTTGGGGTATTGATGTCTATAATGGAGCAGATTGTTATATAAATAAAAATAAATTCCAAAATGTGCCTTTTTCTATAAAAGCAAGCAATAGTGGAAATGTAAGAGCTAGATGTAATGATATTAGTAACGAGGATTTTGATAATTTTTCCATTGGGATAGACTTTCTTGGAAATTGCCAAAATTCCGAATTTGTTGGTAATACATTTAAAAAAATAAAGGTTAATGTACGTATTAGTGAAGATATTGGCATTTTAGGGCAAGTAATTCCAGGACAAGTTAATGGATTACAAGGAATTCCTGGTAATAATAGAACTGCTGATAATCTTTTTTCACCTAATGCTGATGCAAGAATAGCTATTATAGGGAATACCACCCCCTTTGCTTACTATGTACCAAATACCGTACCTCCTACATCGAATTTTTATCCTGAGGTAAATCCAACTGCTTATACTATTAGTCCGTGGTCTAGAGAAAGATCAATATGTTTTGATAATTTTATTGCCGATGAACCTGAAGAAGAATTAGAAAATATTCGAGATTTAGTAATTGATGCGGAGACAAACTTATTGGCAAACCCTGGAAGTGAATATTGGAGAATTCAACATCTTTCTCTTATTAATAGTCGAGAAGTTTTAAAAAATGATCTAATTGCAAAATACCTTGAAGAACGAGATTTTATCGCTGCTGAGAATATTTTAATTGGTGAAAATCCAGAGATTGAAAAAAGATTATTATATGGTATTTCTCTAAAAAAAGGAGATCTTGAAGAAGCGGAAAATAGATTAGAAATGATTGGTACAAACAATACCGAAAATTTATTTTTTACTCAAACACAAGAAATTTATTTAGAAACTATTGAGAGCCTTGAGCCTTTTAGTTTAACGGATGACCAGAAGAATATTTTAGAAAATATCATATCTACGCAAAATGCTTCAAAAGGAGTTGCCGAAAGTTTATTAATGACTTATGATACAGAAAATTATGAGCTACCAGAGATTGCTTGTTCGGAATGCAAATGTTCGGCAGAACTGAACGAAAAAGAGCATTCTACTGAAGATAAAGTAGTTTCAGCAATAAAAGTATATCCAAATCCAGCGACTGATTTAATAAATATTAATACAACAGAAATTGAACGAAATGTTTCTGTAAAAGTAGAGATTTATGACAGTCGAGGAGCACTTGTGATGGCTAAGGCCTATCCAGAGAATCCATCAAGATTGACGATAAATACAAATGATTTTAATGCAGGTCTATACTTTCTACAAGTTTATCAAGAAGATAAATTAATTTTTACCGATAAGCTAATATTAATGAAATAAATAAAAATAATTTAGGGGTGAACTGACTCTACTTTCTAAGTTGTTGTAGAGTGGTTCACACCTCTTTTTTATATAAACTCACTTATTATGAAAAGAATACTACTTTTTTTTACAATTTTCCTTTTTATCACGACCGCCTTTTCCCAAACCACCTATAGCAATTCCTACGATATCGAAGAATCTTCCGACAATGCCTTTAGAGTTTTTCAAAAGGATTCCTTGATTTTTACGGTTAGCTTAGGTTTTTGTGGTACAATCAATTCTTTTGTTGATTGTACAGGAATATTATGCACCAATCTAGCTGGAGAAGAACAATGGAAAATGGCGATTGATAGTGCGCGTTGGATTGGTGCCAATGCAGTTACGATCACCGAAGATTATTTATATTTGGCGTTACAATCCCGAAGTATCTCTTATCAAGGGCCTCAAATTTATAAAGTCGATTTTTTGGGGAATTTGGTTGATTCGGCAAATATTATTGACGAGGAAGATTTTTTAGTTTATGGACTTCATAAAGTGGAAAATGGCTTTAAATTATATGTAGGTAAAACTGATGATGCTCCCGAAATTTATGGTGCCTTAGTTTATTTAAATGAAGACTATGAGCAAGTATCTTTGCAACGATATACTTTTGAGGAGATGATCCAATTTATTCCTGTTACCATGGTAGAATTAGGGGAGGAAGGAAGTAATGTGATCGTTGTATATGCAGGAACAGATGAGCTTATTAGAACAACGATGATCCGACTTGATCCAGTTGGGAATGTACTTTGGACCTATCCGATGTTGGGAGAAAATGCTACGGCAAACTGTAATATTAAGCTTATACATATACCAAATGAAGCTTTTTATGTAAACTTTATAGTGGGAAATGCTTTTGAACCGCTGGATCCACTTAGAGCTAAATTCGCAAAATTTTCTGAAGATGGTGATCTGATTTGGAGTAGAAATCTAAATAGTATTGATGATAGTAGTATTCGAACTTCATTCCTCACCAGTAACCAAGAAGTTGTTGGAGTTGGTGTAGCCACAGTAGATAGTATTCCTGGATTACATGGCTATATTAACCGTTTTGATCTAGAAGGTAATTTATTATGGGAACGGATAATAGTTGAAACAGATTTTAGTATAAATCCTGTTAATTTTTTACATGGAGGAATAGAGTTAGATAATAGTGATTTAATATTTTGTGGATTAATTCCTGACGATAATAGTGGTACTCCGGCCTTGACTTCAAATACCTGGCTCGTACGCACCACCTCCGACGGCTGCTTAGACCTAGACGATTGTGATAACCTTACACCCACCGAAGAAGTATCTCTACTAGCGCAAAAAGACTTTATTCTCTATCCCAATCCTACCGACGCTTATCTTACGATAGACGCAGATAATTTTTCCAACCAAGATGACTGGAATATCCGTATCTTTAATGCAAGTGGTCAGTTAGAAAGTACAAATCAAGTAAGCGATTTTCCATATCAAATAAATACTGAAAACCTAGCATTCGGATTTTATTTTTTAGAATTAGAAAATAAAAAAGGGGCGCGTAAGATGTTGAAATTTGTGAGGCAGTAGAGGGCGTTTCTTTTAAACAGCTTCTTATCCACCGATAATATTTCCAGTAAAAAAACAAAAGCGGTTACTAAATCCTAAAATCTAGTAACCGCTTTTTTTAATAACCGCTAATCTCTTTTCTCATTTTTACAAAAAAATGCATCAGATAATCCGCATATCCACCAATCCGCATATCCACCAATCCGCATATCCACCAATCCACGCATCAAAAAATCCGCATATCTACCGTAAGAACCCCTGCACATCCCCCTCAATCGTCACCCCCATCTGCTGCGCCTGTAATAAATCTCGCTTCGCCGCATCACGTTGATTCATACCAGCATAAGTACGACCTCTTTGATAAAAGAAAATACCTCGAGCCTCAAGTTGTAAAGCACGCGTAAAGGCGTTGATGCTTTCTGTATTGTTTCCAACCACTCGTTCGATCAATCCTTTTTCATACCACATCTCTGAGTTATTGGGTTTTAGTTCAAGGTATTTATCGATGTCTTGGATGGCTTCTTGAAATTTATTTTGCTGACTATAAGCCAAGGACCGATTAAGGTAAGCATTGGCAAATTCAGGGTCGGCGGCAATTCCAGCATTGAGGGCGTTAAGTGCACCGCCAATATTTCCTTGCGCACCGAGCGCAGCGCCGAGGTTGACATGGTACTCTGCTTTTTGATCATCCAGTGCAATGGCTTTTTGGTAGTCTGCAATAGCGGGAGCCACATTATTCATATCAAAATAAGTCTTCCCTCGACTATTATATAAATCACCTTTTGAACCATTTATTTTTATCGCACTATTATAGTCTACTAATGCTTTTTGATATTCTTTTCGTTCCCGATAATAAAATCCACGGTTACCGTAAGGAAGGGTAGTGGTCTTTACATTTTCAATGGCGTGCGTCCATAAGGTCTCTCCATTTTTCCAAGTCTTAATTTGGTTAAAACTTAAAAAAGCACAAACAACTAGAAAAGCCATTAAACCATATTTTAGAATATTTGCCTTTTTTACATCTTGTTTATTTAATTTATCAAAATAATAACCAGCAATAAAAAACAATCCTAAATAAGGAATATAGGTGAAACGATCAGCAATAAATCCTTGTCCAGCTCCGAGTATTTGCAGCATAAAAACAACATTAAAAAAGAAAACTAAAAAGCCAAAAACTACTCCTGTCATCTCTTTTTTAAATGCCCAAAAGGCTGCACCAACCGTACCAAGACCTATAAAAGGTGCCACGTAAAAATGCCAAGTTAATACTTTAGGATAAGGATACATCGCCACCATTTTATAAGGTACGACAGACTTAATCAAATAGACCACCCAAGAATATCCACCAATTAATAAACGGTCAAAAAAGTTGTAGTGCGTGACATCGTCCGCCAAACTTCCTACCTGGGACAAACCCCAAATTCCTAATAATCCAAATCCTAAAGAGAGTGCGAAAAACGGTATTTTTTCAATAATCAATTTAAACTTCAACGGTCGCTTAAAATAATAATCAATAGCTAACATGGTCAATGGTAAAGCTACTGCCTGAATTTTTGACAACAAAGAAAAGAAAAACAAACCAAGTGCAATCCAAACCAATTTTTTATTTTTTAATCCCTCTGCTACATATCGAGCATAAAGACATAATGCACCTAGATAAAAGGCACCAAATAAAACATCTTTTCGTTCCGTAATCCAAGCCACACTTTCTACCCGCATCGGATGAATTCCAAATAAGAGGGCCACCAACATCGCAGCCATTGGACTCAGTCGCAGTAACAACATCAGTCGATAGACCAAAAGCGTACAAATTA
This sequence comes from Saprospiraceae bacterium, assembly GCA_023300665.1. Lineage (GTDB taxonomy): Bacteria > Bacteroidota > Bacteroidia > Chitinophagales > Saprospiraceae > JALZUU01. The sequence goes on from JALZUU010000236.1 coordinate 6,068, forward strand.
AATGGAGGATTAAATTATTGACATGATAGAGGGTAGCATCTAACCCGACAAGGTGTTTTTCAACCGCAAAGGTAAAAATGGTCAATGGATTATAATTTCCAATTACAAGACCTTTTTTGAAATGAAAAATATTTTTGACGCTTTCCCAGTTAAATACTTCAAGATTAACATTTTCAATTATATTGACATCATCGTCCCAATTGACAAAATCGTTGGACAAGGAAGGGATAAAGACCACGAGCGTGACGACCAGCACGATGAGTAACGGAAGTAATTGACCAGAAGTATTCGACTTCTTATTTACTATTTTCTTGGTCTTAGAAGATTTTGCGATCTTTACTTTCTTAGTTTTTTTAGCTTGCTTCGCAGCCATAAGAGAGAAATTAGGTGATGTTGATTAAGCTGTTTAAGAAGATCCACGTTATCAATGACTTATATACAGTCATTGTGCCTGCCTGCCAAAGGCACGAAGGCAGGCTTTATTTTTAAACAGCTTTTATATGAGTGTAACGGATTTAGCACAAACCCGTTTCAAAATTATTCCACAAAATAAAGGAATTTTGGGAATATCCAGTAACATGATTCGCCTTTGATTTTTATTGCTAAACGATTGATAGTTTGACCATTATGAAAAAAGTATTGACCAGAACGATTATTATCTTACTC